>NZ_JBEXWP010000065.1:0-1351 GCF_040629895.1 Streptomyces sp. NPDC005866 | reverse complement strand
GACTCCGAGAAGTACCAGCTCAAGCCCCGCGACTGGGCCCGCGCCGAGACCGAGGGCATCGCCCCCCTCATCACCCGCCTCAACACCCTCCGGCGCCGTCACCCCGCGCTCCAGCAGCTGCGTAACCTGAGCTTCCACCACACGGACAACGACTCCGTCATCGCGTACAGCAAGCGCGCCGGGGCGGACACGGTCCTGGTGGTCGTCAACCTCGATCCGCACCACACCCAGGAGGCCACGGTCTCGTTGGACATGCCACGACTCGGCCTGGACCGGAACTCCGCCCTGTCCGTGCAGGACGAACTGACGGGTGAGTCCTACTCATGGGGCAGCACCAACTATGTGCGCCTCACCCCCGGCCGGGCGTCGGCGCATGTGCTCCAGGTGGGGCGACCGACACCAGCGAACGGAGGGCCCAGCGCGTCATGACTGTCAACGACCCCGTCCCGGACACCTTCGAGGACACTCCCGCCAAGGACCGGGACCCGGAGTGGTTCAAACGCGCCGTCTTCTACGAGGTCCTGGTCCGTTCCTTCCAGGACAGCGACGGTGACGGCATCGGCGACCTCAAGGGCCTGACCGCCAAGCTGGACTATCTGCAGTGGCTCGGCGTCGACTGCCTGTGGCTGCCGCCCTTCTTCAAGTCCCCGCTGCGGGACGGCGGCTACGACGTCTCCGACTACACCGCCGTACTCCCCGAATTCGGTGACCTGGCCGACTTCGTGGAATTCGTCGACGCCGCCCACCAGCGCGGCATGCGCGTGATCATCGACTTCGTCGTCAACCACACCAGCGACCAGCACCCGTGGTTCCAGGAGTCCCGCAAGAACCCCGACGGGCCCTACGGCGACTACTACATGTGGGCCGACGACGACAAGCAGTACCAGGACGCGCGGATCATCTTCGTCGACACCGAGGTCTCCAACTGGACCTTCGACCCCGTGCGCGGCCAGTACTACTTCCATCGCTTCTTCTCCCACCAGCCGGACCTCAACTACGAGAACCCGGCGGTGCAGGAGGAGGTCCTGGCCGCGCTCCGGTTCTGGCTGGACCTGGGCATCGACGGCTTCCGCCTTGACGCGGTGCCGTACCTGTACGCGGAAGAGGGCACCAACTGCGAGAACCTGCCGCCCACCCATGAGTTCCTGAGGCGGGTCCGGCGCGAGATCGACGCGATGTATCCGGACACCGTGCTGCTGGCGGAGGCGAACCAGTGGCCGGAGGACGTCGTCGACTACTTCGGCGACTACGCCAAGGGCGGGGACGAGTGCCATATGGCGTTCCACTTCCCCGTGATGCCGCGCATCTTCATGGCCGTCCGCCGCGAATCCCGTTACCCCGTCTCGGAGAT
>NZ_JBEXWP010000064.1:0-1370 GCF_040629895.1 Streptomyces sp. NPDC005866 | reverse complement strand
TCTACCACTACGCGCCCACGGTCCCCGGGCGGCGGCCGACCCTCCAGGAACCGGCAGTGGAGGCGTGGCGACGGCGCTACCCGCTCTTCCCCCGCATCCTGTTCGTCCTGGACGGCACCGGACCCGCCGGTGTAGAGAACCGCATCAGCGCCCTGCACGCGAAAGCCGGACTGCTCGCACCGTCCCGCTTCCCGCACGACGTCCCCGTCCTCGCAGCACCGCCGGCCGACCTGCTCCAGCACAGCCCCTCCGCACCCGTGTGGCGCCCCGTCCACGACCCCGACCAACGAGTCCCCTGGACCGGACGCGCGTACTGGCAGACGTAGCATGCTGACCAGCCGTGGTCGGGAGTGAGCGCGGCACAGCCGGACCCCTGGTCGGGCTGGGCGCAGCAGCGGCCGCACCTGTGGTCGGCCTCATGGTCGAGGCAGGGACGGCGCGGCTGTGACGGCACATTAGGCGCAACGTCTGTCGCAACAGTGCCCGGGTCAGCGGTCCACAGCGGGCAGGTGGACCAGGCCGGTGTCGTTCATGACGCGGTCCACGGTCTCGTGCAGGGCGCTGCCGTCGTCGATGACGGTCTCGATGGCGCCGGGCAGCAGATCGCGCGCCCGGTACCAGTCGCGCAGCTGCGTCTCGCTGACATCATCGGCGATCGGCTTGGTGGCGTGCCGGGCGAGGGTTTCACCGAACGGCACGTCCAGGTAGTAGCCGTGTGGCTTTGTTCACGAGTTGCGACAGCGGTTGTTTAGCTCTTTAGGAGGCACCCGGACTCCGCCGCGTTCGATGTCCACGAGAAACGACAGCACCCCATCCAGGGCATCCTGACGACCTATAGGAGGGCCCAGCGGTGCGGGCGTTCAAATCGGCTGGGCAGATGAGACTGGACTCCCGAGACAGGGCGAAGCACGGCTTGTGAAGCGTGCGAGGGCGTTCAGCAGTCGGGGGCAGCGTCTGCAGCCTGATCGTGGCTGTCAGGAGTTACGCGGGGCTATAAGGCCGGATTCGTAGGCGAGGACGACGAGCTGAGCGCGGTCGCGGGCATGGAGCTTGGCCATGGCCCGGTTGATGTGGGTTTTCGCGGTCATCGGGCTGATCACCATGCGGTCGGCGACCTGGTCATTGGACAGGCCCTGCGCGACCAGGGCGACGGCCTCGCGTTCGCGGCTGGTCAGCTCTTTCAACTCCATGCCGGTGTCGGTGGGGAGCGGCTGGGTGACGTACCGGTTGATCAGCTTGCGGGTGATCGAGGGTGCGAGCAGGGCGTCGCCGCGCGCGGCGACGCGTACGGCGTGCAGGAAGTCCTCCGGCACGACGTCCTTGACCAGGAATCCGGCAGCGCCGGCGCGCAGGGCGTCGAAGACGTACTC
>NZ_JBEXWP010000063.1:0-1459 GCF_040629895.1 Streptomyces sp. NPDC005866 | reverse complement strand
CTGCCCAAGCGGTCCTACCTTGTTCGTGGGTTGGACGGGCCGTCGTAAGGTCCAGAGACCCAGAGACACCGGGTATGGCTTCCAAGCGGTTGCCCTCGATGGTTCCATCCACCTGGCCGCCCGGTGTCTCACGACGACTCGGCCGCTGATTAGGAGCTGCGAACGCCTTCGAGCGGATCGCTGAGTAGGACCGCGCCGGCGAGGTCGTCCAGGAGAACAGCACCTCGAACGACCGGAGGAACTGGTGGCCCGGATCTGGGCGGGTACGGACATCGGCAAGACCCATCACCATTGCGTGGTTCTGAACACAGAGGGCGAACGGCTGCTGTCGCGGCGCGTCCTGAATGACGAGCCGGAGCTGCTGGCCCTGCTCGCCGACGTGCTTGCCCTCGACGAGGACGTGGTCTGGGCGGTCGACGTCGCCGACGGCATGGCCGCCCTGTGGATCAGCGTGCTGCTCAACCATGGCCAGCACCTCGTCTACGTACCCGGCCTGGCCGTCAACCGAGCCTCGGCGGGCTACCGGGGCATGGGCAAGACCGACGCCAAGGACGCCACCGTCATAGCCGACCAGGCCCGAATGCGCCGAGACCTGACGGTCCTGCGGCCGGACGACGAACAAGCCATCGAGCTGCGGGTCCTCACCAACCGCCGGGCCGACCTGACCGCGGACCGCACTCGCAGGATCAACCGCCTGCGCGGTCAACTCACCAGCATATTCCCGGCCTTGGAACGGGTTCTTGACCTGGGAAATGCTGGACCGCTGGTCCTCCTGACCGGCTACCAGACTCCTGCCGCCCTTCGTCGGGCCGGCGGAAAGCGACTGGTGACCTGGCTGCGCAACCGCAGCGTGCGCAGTCCCGAGGCCCTGGCCGAGGCTGCCCTGGAAGCAGCTAAACGCCAGCACACCGCCGTCCCCGGGGAGAAGATCACCGCGCAGGTGATCCGCACCCTGGCAACGGAGGTGATGAACCTCAACGAGCAGATCAGTGATATCGACAAGCTCATTGCGGCCCGGTTTCGCGACCACGAACTCGCCGAAGTGATCTCCAGCATGCCCGGTATCGGACCGTTGCTGGGTGCTGAGTTCCTCGCGGCCACCGCCGGCGACCTGAGCCGCTACGGCACCGCCGATCGCCTGGCCAGCCTTGCTGGGGTCGCTCCGGTCCCCCGGGACTCGGGCAACGTCAGCGGCAACCTACACCGGCCCAGGCGCTACCACCGCGGCCTGCAACGTGTCTTCTACACCTCCGCGCTCATCAGCATCCGCAGCTGCGACGACTCGCGCCGTTTCTACGAACGCAAGCGTGCTGAAGGAAAGCGGCACATCCAGGCAGTCCTCGCCCTGGCACGTCGACGCGTGAACGTCCTGTGGGCTCTCATCCGCGACGGACAGTGCTACCAGAGCAACCTCCCCGTCACCGCTACGGCTTGACAACCTCATTAGGAGGTGGATCGT
>NZ_JBEXWP010000062.1:0-1531 GCF_040629895.1 Streptomyces sp. NPDC005866 | reverse complement strand
CTGACGCAGACGCCTCAGGAGGGTGGTTTCTCCAGCCCGGACAAGGGCGAGAGTGCCGCGAACGGTCAGATCGACTCCGGTGCCGACGTGATCTACGCCGCCGCCGGCCTCTCGGGCCAGGGCGTGATCAAGTCCGCCGCCGCGCACAAGGTGTGGGCCATCGGCGTGGACTCCGACCAGTACAAGCAGAGTGCCCTCGCCAAGTACAAGGACTACATTCTCGGCTCCGCTCTGAAGAACGTCGGCGGCGCGGTGTACGACCTGGTCAAGTCCGTCGTCGACGGCAAGGCGCTGTCGGGTGAGATCCGCGGCGACCTGAAGTCCGGTGGCGTCGGCTTCGCCGACTCCAACCCGAAGTACGTGGCGATGAAGAACGTCGTCGCCGCCGTGGAGAAGGCCAAGCAGGACATTGTCGGTGGCACGGTCACTGTCAACACGCAGTGAGTGTGCCGTCGGCCTCCGGCCCGACCTGCTGACGAGGAAGCCCCGGGGTCGCCGCCCCGGGGCTTCCTCATGGTGTCCGTGAGCGAGTGCGCACTCTGGACCGAGGATCAGAGCCTGTCGGTCTCGATCCTCATCCTGTAGACCTCGACACCGGACTTCTTCGTGTCGGTGGTGCAGACGCCCTTGGAGGTCTCGCCGTTGCGGGTGTTGACCCACTTGCCGTAGACGTTGAACGTGCTGCCGGTGGGACCGATGCAGACCACCTTCACGCGGTGGACGTCGAAGCGGGTGTCTCCGCCGGTGCACTGGCCGTAACCCGTGGACCGGTCCGAGGAAGTCCACGTGCTGCAGTTCGTCGAGGCCATGGCAGGCGTCGCCACACCCACCACGCCGACGCCCGCCGTGGCGGCCGCAATCTTGTTCAGTTTCATGATCCTCCCCAGGGATCCAGAGAGATACCCGCAGGTTGGTCGGCCTGCGGGGTACGTGACTCGATCACGGATCGTGCCGCAGGGAGCGCTGCGTAAAGATCCTTCCGCAGATGGATCTTCGGCCTGCGAGTGGCTGTACATGACACTGGGGCGCGTGTCGGGCCGAGAGTTCGAAACGGTCGGATAACGCTCTGGCAAGACGGGGTTCTCTGATATGTCTACGCGCGTTACGCTGCGGCGGAATCAGCGCCTGGTATGGGCGCTTGCACAAAGGAGTCTCGTACCATGCGCAGGGTGTCCCGTATCGCCATCGCAGGCGCCGCCACCGCGGCCCTCGCCGTCACCATGTCCGCTTGTGGGAGCAGTTCCACCAGCTCCTCCACCGGGGGCGGCGAAAGCAAGGGCATCGGTCTGGCCTATGACATCGGCGGCAAGGGCGACCAGTCGTTCAATGACGCCGCGTTCGCCGGTTTCCAGAAGGCCGAGGCGGAGTTCAAGATCGGCGGGCGGGACGTCGAGCCGAGTGACAACGAGACGGACGCCGACAAGGCGGCGCGGCTTGAGCAGCTCGCCAAGGCGGGTTACAACCCGATCATCGGTGTCGGCTATGTGTACGCGCCGGCGGTCAAGGAGGTCGCGGCCAAGTATCCGAAGAT
>NZ_JBEXWP010000060.1:0-1828 GCF_040629895.1 Streptomyces sp. NPDC005866 | reverse complement strand
GCCAATGCCGCGTAGTTAAGCCGCAGGCGAGATGGTCAAGTTGGGCGGGACTTGGGGCTTGGGCCGGTACGAGGACGGGACCTCTGGTAGAGCAGGGAAACCGACCAAGATCTTCCTGCCACAAGAGGTCCCGTTGCCTGGCCAGTCTGCCACTTCCACGCTCACCCGCACCATCACGGTTGCCGAAGGCGTCTTTGCTCCCGGACACCTGGGTGAGCTGACCCAGTACCTTCCTTTCGAACTCGTCGACGATGTACTGGCCCAGACCCGTACCGCCCACAAGCGGCTGCGGTGCCTTCCCTCACGTGTCGGGGTGTACTTTCTCCTGGCACTGGCCCTGTTCCCCTCCCTCGGATACGCACGGGTATGGGACAAACTGGTCGCCGGATTGCACGGGCTGCAACTGCACCGACCCTCGGAGAAGGCGCTACGGGACCTGCGTCGACGCCTTGGCCCCGCGCCGCTGAAGACGCTGTTCGAAGTACTGGCCGGGCCGCTGGCCCAGCCGTCGACGCCCGGTGTGTGCTACCGGCGCTGGCGGACCGTGGCCTTCGACGGCTGCGGCTCACTCAAGGCCCCCGACCAGCCGCGCATCCGCGCTTTCCTGGGCAAGATCCGACATCACTGGGGCCTGGCCGGTTATCCCGCATTGCGGCTGATGGCCCTGTGCGAGACAGGAACCCGCGGACTGCTCGGCGCGGTCTTCGGACCCACCAGCACAGGCGAGACAGCCTACGCGTCACGACTGCTGCCACTGTTGTCCGCGAAGATGCTGCTGCTGGCCGACCGCGGCTTCGACGCAGACGGCTTCCTCAACTCGGCAGCCGACACCGGCGCTCAGCTGCTCGTCCGACTCAACCCCAGGCGACGTCCCGCAGTGCTGGCCACCTTGCCCGACGGATCCTTCCTCACCCGCCTCGGCGGCCTCAAACTCCGCATCATCGAAGCCCGCATCACCGTGACCACCAGCGACGGCCGGCAGGCCGGCGACCACTACCGGCTGGCCACCACCCTGCTCGACCACCGTGTCGACCCGGCCGACACCCTCGTGCGCCTCTACCACGAACGCTGGGAAGTGGAATCAGCCTTCTACTCCCTGCGCCATACCCTGCTCACCGGCCGGGTGCTGCGCTCCTGCGATCCGTCCGGTCTCGAACAGGAAATCTGGGCGCTCCTCACGCTCTACCAGGCGTTGCGCAGTGCCATGGTGGACGCCGTCGAATCCGTGGCAGGCGCCGATCCCGACCGGGCGAGCTTCACCGCCGCCCTCCAAGCAGCCCGCGACCAAGTCATCACAGCCGCCGGTGTCCTGCCCCCGGCTGAGCCCGCCACCAAGCACAGCGCCATCACCGCGGCCGTCCTGGCCGCTCCACTGCCCGCACGCCGCTTGCGTATCAGCGCTCGCACCGTGAAGTGCCCCATGTCGCGCTATCCCGCCAAACCAACCGAGACATGGCCGCTGACCAGCCAGAACATCACCCACCTGGCCATCGATATCCATCCCCGCCCTGCCACGGGTGCACCCCTACCGGCTGAGCAGAGCGCTCCGCGGGAACAGACAACAGCTCCCACCAGGAGCGACTGCAAAAACCGCACCCTCCAGGTCCTGCGCACGGACCCCCACCGGCCCTGGCGGGCCCGGGAAATCGCCCAAGCACTCGAGTACACCCACTTCCGCAGTCTGTGCGCTCAACTGAGTCACTGGGCCAACGACGGGCTCCTGCACAAAGTAGGCCGCGGCACCTACACGCTCGCCTCAGCATGGATCCACAGCGATCAGAGCCAGCCCTTGACTAGCCCACCTGCGGCTTAACTACGCGGCATTGGC
>NZ_JBEXWP010000059.1:0-1832 GCF_040629895.1 Streptomyces sp. NPDC005866 | reverse complement strand
AGGGCTGATCGCCGAGACGGTCCGGGTGCTGCGGCACTGGATGGACTGCGGGGTGCGGATCTTCCGCGTCGACAACCCGCACACCAAACCGGTGGTGTTCTGGGAACGGGTGATCGCCGAGATCAACCGCACCGATCCGGACGTCCTCTTCCTCGCCGAGGCCTTCACCCGCCCCGCGATGATGCGCACCCTCGCCCAGATCGGTTTCCAGCAGTCGTACACCTACTTCACCTGGCGCAACACCAAGCAGGAACTCACCGAGTACCTCACGGAGCTGTCCGGCGAGAGCGCCGCCTGGATGCGGCCCAACTTCTTCGCCAACACCCCGGACATCCTGCACGCCTACCTCCAGCACGGCGGCCGCCCCGCCTTCGAGGTCCGCGCCGTGCTCGCCGCCACCCTCTCCCCCACCTGGGGCATCTACAGCGGCTACGAACTCTGCGAGAACACCCCGCTCAGAGAAGGCAGCGAGGAGTACCTCGACTCCGAGAAGTACCAGCTCAAGCCCCGCGACTGGGCCCGCGCCGAGACCGAGGGCATCGCCCCCCTCATCACCCGCCTCAACACCCTCCGGCGGAACAGTCCGGCCCTGCGGCAGTTGCGCGATCTCCACTTCCATCACGCCGACCATGACGCGGTGATCGTCTACAGCAAGCAGAGCGGATCGAACACGGTTCTGGTGGTCGTCAACCTCGACCCCCACCACACCCAGGAGGCCACGGTCTCGTTGGACATGCCGCAACTCGGCCTGAACTGGCATGAGTCGGTGCCGGTGCGCGACGAGCTCACCGGCGAAACCTACAACTGGGGCAGAGCCAACTATGTGCGCCTGGAACCGGGTCGACGACCCGCGCATATCTTCACGGTTCTGCGACCGTCCCCGCGGATCGGAGGGTCACCCACAAAATGATCGTCAACGAACCCGTCCCGGACACCTTCGAGGACACTCCCGCCAAGGACCGGGACCCGGACTGGTTCAAACGCGCAGTCTTCTACGAGGTCCTCGTCCGCTCCTTCCAGGACAGCGACGGTGACGGCATCGGCGACCTCAAGGGCCTGACCGCCAAGCTCGACTATCTGCAGTGGCTCGGCGTCGACTGCCTGTGGCTGCCGCCCTTCTTCAAGTCCCCGCTGCGGGACGGCGGCTACGACGTCTCCGACTACACCGCCGTACTCCCCGAATTCGGTGACCTGGCCGACTTCGTGGACTTCGTCGACGCCGCCCACCAGCGCGGCATGCGCGTGATCATCGACTTCGTCATGAACCACACCAGCGACCAGCACCCGTGGTTCCAGGAGTCCCGCAAGGACCCCGACGGGCCCTACGGCGACTACTACGTGTGGGCCGACGACGACAAGCAGTACCAGGACGCGCGGATCATCTTCGTCGACACCGAGGCCTCCAACTGGACCTACGACCCGGTCCGCAAGCAGTACTTCTGGCACCGCTTCTTCTCCCACCAGCCGGACCTCAACTACGAGAACCCGGCCGTGCAGGAGGAGATCATCTCGGCGCTGAAGTTCTGGCTGGACCTGGGCATCGACGGCTTCCGGCTGGACGCGGTGCCGTATCTCTACCAGCGCGAGGGCACCAACTGCGAGAACCTGCCCGCCACCCATGACTTCCTGAAGCGGGTGCGGAAGGAGATCGACGCCCAGTACCCGGACAAGGTGCTGCTGGCGGAGGCGAACCAGTGGCCGGAGGACGTCGTCGACTACTTCGGTGACTACCGGAGCGGCGGGGACGAGTGCCATATGGCGTTCCACTTCCCCGTGATGCCGCGCATCTTCATGGCCGTCCGCCGCGAATCCCGTTACCCCGTCTCGGAGAT
>NZ_JBEXWP010000058.1:0-2038 GCF_040629895.1 Streptomyces sp. NPDC005866 | reverse complement strand
GTCCTACTCTCCCACAGGGTCCCCCCTGCAGTACCATCGGCGCTGTAAGGCTTAGCTTCCGGGTTCGGAATGTAACCGGGCGTTTCCCTCACGCTATGACCACCGAAACACTATGAAACTGAACTGCCGCACCACGCTGTGGCAACGTGGGGCTGTTCGTGGTTTCAGAACCAACACAGTGGACGCGAGCAACTGAGGACAAGCCCTCGGCCTATTAGTACCGGTCACCTCCACACCTTACGGTGCTTCCAGATCCGGCCTATCAACCCAGTCGTCTACTGGGAGCCTTACCCCATCAAGTGGGTGGGAGTCCTCATCTCGAAGCAGGCTTCCCGCTTAGATGCTTTCAGCGGTTATCCCTCCCGAACGTAGCCAACCAGCCATGCCCTTGGCAGAACAACTGGCACACCAGAGGTTCGTCCGTCCCGGTCCTCTCGTACTAGGGACAGCCCTTCTCAAGACTCCTACGCGCACAGCGGATAGGGACCGAACTGTCTCACGACGTTCTAAACCCAGCTCGCGTACCGCTTTAATGGGCGAACAGCCCAACCCTTGGGACCGACTCCAGCCCCAGGATGCGACGAGCCGACATCGAGGTGCCAAACCATCCCGTCGATATGGACTCTTGGGGAAGATCAGCCTGTTATCCCCGGGGTACCTTTTATCCGTTGAGCGACGGCGCTTCCACAAGCCACCGCCGGATCACTAGTCCCGACTTTCGTCCCTGCTCGACCCGTCGGTCTCACAGTCAAGCTCCCTTGTGCACTTACACTCAACACCTGATTGCCAACCAGGCTGAGGGAACCTTTGGGCGCCTCCGTTACTCTTTAGGAGGCAACCGCCCCAGTTAAACTACCCATCAGACACTGTCCCCCACCCGGATCACGGGCGCGGGTTAGACATCCAGCACGACCAGACTGGTATTTCAACGACGACTCCCCCTGAACTGGCGTCCAGAGTTCACAGTCTCCCAGCTATCCTACACAAGCCGAACCGAACACCAATATCAAACTGTAGTAAAGGTCCCGGGGTCTTTCCGTCCTGCTGCGCGAAACGAGCATCTTTACTCGTAGTGCAATTTCACCGGGCCTATGGTTGAGACAGTCGAGAAGTCGTTACGCCATTCGTGCAGGTCGGAACTTACCCGACAAGGAATTTCGCTACCTTAGGATGGTTATAGTTACCACCGCCGTTTACTGGCGCTTAAGTTCTCAGCTTCGCCCGACCGAAGTCGGACTAACCGGTCCCCTTAACGTTCCAGCACCGGGCAGGCGTCAGTCCGTATACATCGCCTTACGGCTTCGCACGGACCTGTGTTTTTAGTAAACAGTCGCTTCTCGCTGGTCTCTGCGGCCACCCCCAGCTCGAGGAGCAAGTCCTCTCACCAGGCATGGCCCCCCTTCTCCCGAAGTTACGGGGGCATTTTGCCGAGTTCCTTAACCATAGTTCACCCGAACGCCTCGGTATTCTCTACCTGACCACCTGAGTCGGTTTAGGGTACGGGCCGCCATGAAACTCGCTAGAGGCTTTTCTCGACAGCATAGGATCATCCACTTCACCACAATCGGCTCGGCATCAGGTCTCAGCCTTCTGTGCGACGGATTTACCTATCGCACGGCCTACACCCTTACCCCGGGACAACCACCGCCCGGGATGGACTACCTTCCTGCGTCACCCCATCACTCACCTACTACAAGTCTGGTTCGTCGGCTCCACCACTCCCCTTTGCCCGAAGGCTCCGGGGCGGCTTCACGGACTAAGCATCGCCTGGTTCAATGTTTGACGCTTCACAGCGGGTACCGGAATATCAACCGGTTATCCATCGACTACGCCTGTCGGCCTCGCCTTAGGTCCCGACTTACCCTGGGCAGATCAGCTTGACCCAGGAACCCTTAGTCAATCGGCGCACACGTTTCCCACGTGTGAATCGCTACTCATGCCTGCATTCTCACTCGTCAACCGTCCACAACTCGCTTACGCGGCTGCTTCACCCGGCAGACGACGCTCCCCTACCCATCCACACACCCGTTGGGGCTAT
>NZ_JBEXWP010000057.1:0-2172 GCF_040629895.1 Streptomyces sp. NPDC005866 | reverse complement strand
GTTGAGTCGGCCCGCAGCGCGGTGCCGGTGTTGCCACCGGTCCGTTTCTGCGGGCCGCTCGCCGAACCCGGCGTGCGCGTTTCCACGCACCGGGCTCTCCACGGTCTCTGCCGTCAGGCGTGGTTGGCCACGGTCCAGGGATTTGGGATCGTGTTGCCGCGGTACCGGTATCGCTCGGTTGGCACCCGGCCGAGGTTGAACAGTTCGATCCCGTCTGACGAAGGCATTCGCCACCGGCCGGTGTGGTCGGTGAGGTGCCTTCGCAGATCGGTCCAGCTCCAGCGGTGCAGCCGCATCCACCACCGAGCAACCCGCCGCCAGACGAAAATGGCGAGGGTTTGCATGGTGCTCTTGGCGACTGCGTATCTGAAGTAGTTGGACCAGCCGCGCATGATCCGGTTGAGCCGTCTCAGCACGTCCCTGGGTGGCTGTTGCGACAACCTGTGTGTCAGGGCACGGATCTTGTCCTTCAAGGACCGGACGGGCCGGTCGGCGATGAAGGTGTAGACGTACCACTTGTCCGTACCTCGCTTGCGTTTCCACTGGAGGCGGAACCCAAGGAAGTCGAACCCTTCGCTCATGTGCGCGACGCGGGTCTTGGCTTCGGAGAACCGAAGTCCCAGCGGTGCTAGCACATCAGCGATTTCCTCGCGCAGGGATTTCGCATCGTCACAGCTGCCGAACACGAGCACGACGAAATCGTCTGCGTAGCGGACGATCCGCCAGTTCGGCAGTCCCCTCCGGCGACGGAGGGCGCGACTTACGGGGCTGCCCATCGCCGCGCCCGGCCGCCACGGCCCGTGGGCGTGCTCATCGAGCGCGCTCAGGGCGATGTTGGCCAGCAGCGGGGACAGGATCCCTCCTTGCGGCGTGCCAGTCGGGTTGTCCTCGAAGTGGCCGGTTTCGGTCATCACCCCGGCCTTGAGGAACGCCTTGACCAGCATCAGCACATGCTTGTCCTTCACCCGAGTCCGCACCCGGTCCATGAGGGCCGTGTGGTCGATCGAGTCAAAACACGCTTCGATATCCGCATCCAGCACCCAGCGGTAGCCTTTGGTGCCGAAGTACTGAATCTCCGCGACTGCATCGTGTGCCCGTCGCTTCGGCCGGAACCCGTATGAGACAGGCAGGAAGCCGGCCTCGAAGATCGGCTCCAGCACCAGCTTCAGCGCCGCCTGAACCACCCGGTCCGCAATGGTCGGGATTCCCAGCTTCCGGACCTTTCCGCTGCCACCCGGCTTGGGGATCTTGCGTTCCCGCACCGGAAGCGGACGAAACGATCCGTCCTTCACCTGGGTTCGCAGGTCGTCCAGGAACCCGGACACCCCGGCGATCTCCTCAATATCGGCGGCGGTCAGGCCGTCGACTCCGGGAGTTTTCGCGCCGGTGTTGCCCGCGACCCGGTCGAACGCCACCAGCAGCGTCGCCGGATCGTGCACGAAGTTGAACAGGTCGTCGAACCTGCGGCCGGGATCGGCCGCCGCCCAACGGTGAAGCTTGGCCTGCATCCTCGATACCCGGGCGCGCGGACCCACCGGGTCCGTCGCGTCCGCGGCGCCGATGTTCACCGGCGCGTCTTTCGACATTGCAGCCTCCTTCCCTTCTCGAAACCGCTGCCGTCCTTCCCCATGCGCCGGGCTTTCCCCGGCTCGGAGTACTACGACGGCTCCGCCCCATCCCGGCCCGGTCAGCGGTCGGTGCGCTCAGCCACCCTGCCGGGCTGGCAGCCCGGCCGGATGGCAAGACCCGGATGGTTCCCGTGTTCACTGTGATTCGCTCGACGGAGGAGGAGCCCGACTCTGCCCCTGCGGCATCACCACGGTTACCCCGCAGCACTTCACCGTGGTCTCCCGGCCAGCCGTCCTATCCGGCCCAGGAGTTACCCGCCGAATTCCGGTGGGTGCGCACCGCCCCCGGCCCATATCCACCAGATTCGAGCCGGTGCAAGATGAAGGGACGTAAACGCCGGTTCCTCTCGTACTCCTTTCCGTCCCGCTCGCCGGACCCGCACCATCTGGCAGTGCTGATACGTCCCGGCTTTGTCAGGGCTGCTTCCCGCCCTCACCGGCACCACCCGGATCAGACTGCCCTCAGCTCCACCGTCCTGCTGCGACAGGATCAGCGACGAAGGTCTCCCACCTCCGTTCGAATCACCAGCGCCTCACGGCGCAC
>NZ_JBEXWP010000056.1:0-4490 GCF_040629895.1 Streptomyces sp. NPDC005866 | reverse complement strand
TCACCCAAGCCCTGCACCGGCTTGCCGCCCTCCCGAACCCCGGCTGACCAGCCTCTTCCCGCCCCTACGAGCAGCACCACCCCGCCGGAGCCGTGGAACCCGGCGCCCACCCGACGCGACAGCCGGGCAGTTGACCTGCCCACCATCAGACGCCGAACGCGAAACGGTCTACCAACTCCGTCGGCGGACCGTCACGAAAGATCGAGGCTAGTACTGCGCCAGCAGTTCGCGGATCGCCGGCTCCACCGCATCCACGATCGAGCCCTTCGGCGCCCGCCGGTACTTCGGCGGATCGTCGCTGGCCACGGCCCGCCGCACGGTGTTCCGGGCGATCCCCAGATGCCGCGCGATCCCCTTGATCGACATTCCCTCGGCACGGTGGAGCCGCCGGATCTCAGCCCAGTCCTCCACACCGATCACCTCTTCCACCTGACTCCCATGGAGCCAGACTGATCACTTGATCACGGAAGGGGTCACTTTTCATCGACCGATAGGGGGTCACGGTTCAAAGCACGCCGACAGACCAGTCATTTCACGTCAGAGCTACCTACACCGAGCCCCGCCACACACACGCAGAGCCCCGGCTCACACCACTGATCCTCCCGGGGCCGCTCCGCCCAGCCTCTCAAGGAGTCAGCCACACACCAGGTCAGCAGCAACCCTGCACACCAACTCCCCACTCCGAGAGTCAGGCGTGGGGGTCGTTGCCCCACTGCGTGAGCGGCTGGGACGCGACTGGCTGGGCGAGGTGGAGGAGCAGGCTGCGTCGGAGGCATGGCCCCTCCGAGCGGCAGCTGAACTATTCCGCGGAAGGTCCAGACCAAAGCATCTTTTCAAGCCACCCATCTCTGAGCGCAAGCGAGCAAGTGTGCGCTCAGACTGCCATTGAAGCGCAATGATGGCCGCCCATACTCCATACGGCGCAACTCATGAAACCGCAGAAAACTTGGGCGGTCCTATTGATGTCGTAGCCCCTCTTTTTGCCAGCACATCAACGTTGCAGCCATACGTACACCCATCCGCACGTTGCAGTTCATCACGATCTCTGGCGCGTATTGACCTTGCAGGCCTCAGAGCACCGGCTATTAGATACGGATGGAACTGTATACGCCGGACACATTGGAGATAAGGGACAAAATGCACGCGAGGAGACTGGCCGCAGTGGCCGCCGCAGCAGCAGGCATCATTGGCGCAAGCCTGGCCACTGCACCTAACGCCGCAGCATACGTAGGGCCCACCCCGGACTGCACGGACGGCTTTGTATGCCTCTACTACCACTCTTCGGCCTTCGTGAATAATCACATCCCCCCGAACTACGGTGCAGTATTCAAGACGGCCAGCAACATAGCGAACTACGACGGATGGATTTTTTCCGCCGGCAATAATGGAAGCGATGGCGCCGGGCAAAGCGTGAAGAATAATGCCGCCTTCGTAGACAATGAGTGGAGTCTGCGCGCCTATCGCGTGTACTACAACAGCAATTACAATTGCTCAGTGGCGTGCCAGGACATCGCGGCACGCGGGGTAGCCGACCTGAACTCGACGATGCACAACAACAACGCATCCGGGAAGTTCCTGTAAGGCAACGGCTGGGGGGAGGTGCAAATATCCTTTCTCCCCAGCCGCTTTTTCATTGTTTCGCCTTCGCCCCATCGTCGAAAAAGAAGGAAATGACCAAGCATCATTCGCTTGCCGCAATTATCCTCGCGAGTATCGCGTTCTTGATATCTGCTTGTTCTAACGGCTCCGACGCCAACCAACTTTCGCCACGGCCTTCGTCGACCGAAAGGCATTCACTCCGAGCCACCGACCCCACAAAGATCCCGATACTGTCAGACGCCAACAATAGACCCATGCCACTGGATCCATACCTGCTAAACCCCGCACAGACCAAGGACATGAACGACGCATATTCTTCTCTCGTCTCAACGTGCATGAGAAGCTTTGGATATGATTACGCGCTTCCCGCTGAAAGTTCGGACCCCACCGGCATAGGCGCCGACGCTCCCACCACGCGCATGGATGGCTACTTCGGGTTTCAGAGCATGAAACACGCCGAAAAATGGGGCTTTCATCCGGAAAGCGGATTCCCAGAAGTCAGCGGCTCCCCCAACACGAAGGCGACACCCAACGAGCGGGTCGCTCTCAGCGGAACGACTGACCCGCACCAGAGGTACGGCGCAGGCGGGCAGATCGTCAATAAAAGAAAAATCCCCAATCGCGGATGCGTGGGCGAAGCATATCGCCTCCTCACCGGCAGCGTGGGCGGAAACCCAGGAAATCCCGATTTTGTCGTGAAACTGAAATTTGCCACTCTCGCGAAGGGAGAACGAGACCCGCGAACGCTAGCAGTCTTCTCGAAATGGTCGGCATGCATGAAAAGTATGGGATACCACTACGCCGACCCGCTAAGAGCCGCAGGGGACTCCGCTTGGGGGAAAACACAGCTCCCCTCTCGCCACGAAATCCAGGTGGCCGTAGCCGATCAGGAATGCCGTCGCACGAACAACGTGGTGGGAATCTGGTTTGCCGTTGATTACGGCTACCAACAGCAAGCCGTGCAAGAGAACCTTTCCCACCTCACCGCAATCAAAAACTCCATGAAGGCACATCTCGCTGCCGTCCGCCGGGCTCTCCGAGCGTGATAACGCCATACACGTCCACGCCCAGTTCACGATCGAGACCGGCGTCCCGGTCTACTTCGCCGATCCGCACAGCCCCTGGCAGCGCGGCACGAACGAGAACACGATCGGACACCGTCCTGGAGGGCCGGCGCCCGCGCATCTCGGGCCACTCGGAGACGAGTTGCACACCGTACCCGGTGGGGAACCGCACCCGCGCCCGACCGGACTGGGGCAGGGTGATGCGGTCGACCAGCCCCTCAGCACGCAGGCGGGCCAGCCGCCGCCGGGTCTGCTCGATCCGCACCTCGGGGGCGATCACCCGGTGCATCTGCTCGGTGGTGGCCATCCGGTATTGCGCCAGCACCCCCAGCGCCAGCCGGTCTCTGCTGCCCGCATCCACGCCGATCGTCACGGATCTGCTCGCTTCCCGCCCGGTGCGGCGCCGTCCTTGTCCGGCGCCGCGCGTACCGGTCACAGCAGCAGCCGGCCCCGACCAGACCATCGACCACGACGGCCCGACCACGGTCACGAAGCGACAACACCGCCGTGGACCAGGCCGTAATCCCCGCCGACAACCGCCTGCACCCTCTGCCGGTCCTGCCCGCGAATCCGCAGTTCACCACACTGGTCGGGCCATGGTCGGGAGGCCGACATCCCCTCTACGCCCCCGAGTCCACGCCCCACAACAGGAAGAAAAGGAAGTGGGTGGGTGGGACAGGTCCCGGGCGGCGGGCGAGGGGATCGGGCGCCGCCGGTGCTCCTCGCGCGCGACGGCGGGGCCGCGCGCGACGCCGGGCGGACAAGCCGCCCCGCGATGTTCGGGGGCCACCGTCATGTCCGGTCGCGCTGGTTACTAGCGCATGCCGAGGGCGACCCGGTCCGCCCTGTTCGCGCGCGGCGAGGCCAGCCGCGCGCGGTCCGGGCAGCTTGTCTGCCTGGCGAACTCCGGTGGGTCATCTTCGGGTGGGCATCGCGACCGGCCTGGCACGAACCGGGGTCGACGGCATATGAACCTGACTCGCCGTCTGCTCACCGTGGCGGCCGCCGTCGCCGTCACCCTCACTACTGCGCCGAGCACGGCTCCGTCGGCCGCCGCGTCCGTGCCCTGCGCCACGACTCGGCGAGGCCCAATTCCGCGCAGCATTGCCGCCGTTCACCCTTGCGGGGGCACTGTGGAACGGGACAGTGCGGAAGGCTTGTCGGCAGCGTCTGAAGTCGGGAGCATCACTCGTGGTCAGGGTCCATATGAGTTCCGAGGTCCAGCGCGTGTTAGGCCCGGAGGGGATGGCGCAGGCTCGCAAGGAGGCGCAGAACGCGGACTGCGCGGCATGCACAAAGAAGATCACGGGCCGGGCGAATGTGGTGGTGACCGGAGCCGAGAGCGTGCGGGTGCGGGTGTGGTTCGCCCACCCTGCGTGTATGGCCTCGGCCGTCACCGAGTTGCGTGAGCCCTCGCACAACCGGACCGACACCATGCGGATGTCGAGTCTGCCGCCCCTGCCCGGCGGGCACGGCCGGGCGGTGCTGGTTGCTCAGCTCGAAAGCGCGCAGTGGAGGCGCTGCGGTCGAAGGCGAAACGCCTGATCGCGCGGGGCTGGCTGGCCGAGCAGCAGCCGGGCCGGTTCACGCTCGCGCAGGGCCCGGCCGGGCAAGGCGGCGGGTCATGAGCAGGCTCATCGACCAGTAGACCATCGCCTCGGCGCTGGTGGTGCGCCGCTCGAAGTCGCGCACCAGGCGGCGGGTGCGCATCAGGTGGGCGAAGAGGCGCTCGACGATCCACCTCCTAATGAGGTTGTCAAGCCGTAGCGGTGACGGGGAGGTTGCTCTGGTAGCACTGTCCGTCGCGGATGAGAGCCCACAGGACGT
>NZ_JBEXWP010000055.1:0-5522 GCF_040629895.1 Streptomyces sp. NPDC005866 | reverse complement strand
CAGCCGGGCCAGCGACACCTGGGCGACCTGGACCTCGTCGTACCAGCGCAGGATCAGGCAGAAACGCCACTTGTTGAGCGCCGCGCCGTCCGTGATCATCACGGCCTGGAGATAGCCGTAGAGCGCGGCGCTGATCGCCGTACCGGCGAGCGCGAGCCGGGCCGGGGTGGCGCCCCGGCTGCCGCCCAGGAACCACACCAGTACGCCCACCGCGGCCGCACCGAAGAAGGCGAACCACACATACCCGTTGACGGTGGTGACGCCGAAGTAGGTGATGGCGGTGACGACCGCGGCCGACGCGCCCGCGTTGATGCCGAGCAGCCCGGGATCGGCGAGCGGGTTGCGGGTGAGCGCCTGGAGCACCGCCCCGGACAGACCGAGGGCGGCACCGGCCAGCAGGCCGAGGACGGTCCGCGACAACCGCTCGTCGACGACCACGTCGCCGTACGTCCCCGTGTCGTGGAACAGGCCGTGCCACACCTGGTCCAACGGCAGCTCTTTCGCCCCGATCACGATGCTCGCCAGGGCGACGAGCACCAGGACCACGACGGAGACGAGGAGCCCAAGGGCCCGTATCACCCGGCGGGTTGGGGGCGCGGGGGCGGTCTCCGCGCGCTGTTCGGGAGGACTGTCGACCAACACCCAGTTAGGTTAGCCTACCCTCTCATGGGATCTCGATGCCCAGTCCCGGCGAACTGGATTCAGAGCCCCAGCCGCGCCAGCGCCTTCTCTCCGTCCAATTCGCAGGAGCCCTCCCCGGCCGTCGTCCAGGCCGCCGCGCACAGCGCCCGCAGCCCGTCGAGCGCCTCACCGTCCCCCTCCAGCTCCAGCCGGTCCGCCCCTGCCCCGGCCTTCCAGCCACCGCACCGGAAGCCGTCGCCGTCCGCCGTGACCTCGGGCTGCCCGGTGAGCAGCCCCCGCAGATCGGCGTCGACATAGGTCGGCCGGTGCTGCGGCGGCGCGGCGAGCAGCTGACGCCCGTCGGTCACGCCGGTCAGCACGAGCAGCGAGTCGACCCCGCCGTTGAACGCGCCCTCGATGTCGGTGTCCAGCCGGTCCCCGACCAGCAACGGCCGCTTCGCACCAGTGCGCAGGACCGTCTCCCGGTGCATCGGCGGCAGCGGCTTGCCGGCCACCTGCGGCTCGGCACCCGTGGCGATCCGGACGACTTCCACCGCCGCGCCGTTGCCCGGCGCGATGCCGCGCCCGCTGGGAATCGTCAGATCGGTGTTGGACGCGAACCACGGCACCCCGCGCGCGACGGCATACGACGCCTCGGCGAACCGCCCCCACCGCAGGTCGGGACCGCCGTACCCCTGCGCCACCGCCGCCGGGTCGTCGTCGGCGGACTCCACCGGCTCCAGGCCCCGCTCCCGCAGGGCGACCCGCAGCCCCTCCCCGCCGATCACCAGCACCCGCGCACCCGCCGGCACCTGCTCGCTGATCAGCCGCGCGACGGCCTGGGCGGAGGTGATGACGTCATCGGCGCCGGTCGGGATCCCCAGCTCGGTGAGGTGCTCGGCCACCGCGTCCGGCGTCCGCAGCGCGTTGTTGGTGACGTACGCCAGATGCATCCCTCCCGCGCGTGCCGCCGCCAGCGACTCCACCGCGTGCGCGATCGCACTGCCTCCCGCATACACCACGCCGTCCAGATCGAGCAGCGCCGTGTCATACGCCGTGCTCAGAGCCTGTCCGCTGCCCTCGGGACCAGTCCTGACACCCTGGCTCATTCCCCATCGCTCCTCGTCACTCTTCGTTGTCCCGCCTTTCCCCATCGATCATCCCGCACGCCACTGACACACGTACGATGCCGGGATGAACACTGCAGGTCACTCGGAAGCAACGGAGCGCCGAGGCCTGGAACTCACCCCGTTCCGAGGCCTTCGCTACGACCCCGACCGGGTCGGCAGTTTGGCCGCCGTCACCTCTCCGCCGTACGACGTCGTCGTACGCCCTGACGGCGTGCACCACCTCCAGTCCGCCGACCCGCACAACATCGTCCGCCTGATCCTCCCCGAGGCCGGCACCCCCAGCGCCGGCACCGAACAGGCGGCCGACACCCTGCACCGCTGGCAGGCCGAGGGCATCCTCACCACGGATCCCGAACCCGGTCTGTACGTCTACGAGCAGCACGACGGCAACGGCATGCTCCAGCGCGGCGTCATCGGCGCCCTGCGGGTCTCGGAACCGTCGGAGGGCGTGGTGCTGCCGCACGAGGAGGTCATGCCCCCGGTCGTCGCCGACCGCGCGGCCCTGATGCGCGCGACCTCCGCGAACCTCGAACCCCTTCTGCTGACCTACCGGGGCAACGGCACCGCGGCCGAGGTCGTCGAAGCGGCGGCCGACCGCCCCCCGCTCCTCGCCACTACCACCGAGGACGGCTTCCACCACCGCCTCTGGTCGATCACCGACCCCGCCGAGGTGTCCCGCGTCCAGTCCGACCTGGCCCACCACCAGGCCCTGATCGCCGACGGCCACCACCGCTGGGCCACCTACTTGCGTCTACGCGCGGAGCACGCCTCCCCCAGCCCCTGGGACTACGGCCTGGTCCTCCTCGTGGACACCGTCCGCTACCCGCTGCGCGTGCGCGCCATCCACCGCCTGCTGCACGGCCTGCCGGTGGCGGACGCCCTGACGGCCGTGCGGGACCATTTCCGGGTACGACGACTCGACGTCCCCCTGCCGCGGGCCCAGGAGGCGCTCGCGGACGCGGCCTGCGCCGGCAACGCGTTCCTGCTGGCCGGTGACGGCGCGTTCCACCTCATCGACCGCCCGGACCCGGAACTGCTGGCCCGCACGATCCCCGCCGACCGCCCGACCGCCTGGCGCACGCTCGACGCCACCGTCCTGCACGCCACGCTCCTCGACCACGTCTGGCGCATCCCCGAGGACTCCAACGCGCACATCGCGTACATCCACGACACGGCGGCGACGGTCGCCAAGGCCGAACGCGACGGCGGTACGGCCGTCCTCCTGCACCCGGTCCGCGAGGAGGTCGTCCGCGACCTGGCCCGCCAGGGCGTGACGATGCCCCGCAAGTCGACGTCCTTCGGCCCCAAGCCGGCGTCGGGGCTGGTGCTGCGAGCGCTCGACATCTGAGAACGGCAAGTCGCTGAGAGAACGGCAACGAGAGAGGGCAGGCCCCGGTCGGAGCCTGCCCTCTCTCGGTCGCCGGGATCAGTCCTTGTCGGCCTCGGACTCGGCCTCGGACTCGCCGGGGGCCTCCTCGGACTGGTCCGCGTGCTCGTCCGCGTCCTCGTCCGCGTCGTCGCGCTCGTCGTCCTCGTCGTCGTTCAGAGCGTCGACGAACTCGACCCCGTCCAGCTCGGCGAGCCGGTCGGAGGCGTCCGTGCTGCCGTCCCGGTCAGCCTCGACGGCCTTGGCGAACCATTCCCGGGCCTCGTCCACACGGCCGGCCGCGAGCAGGGCGTCGGCGTAGGCGTACCTCAGCCGCGCGGTCCACGGCTGTACGGAGTTGGACGCCAGCTCGGGGCTCTGCAGTGTCACGATCGCCGCGTCCAACTGCCCCATGTCCCGCCGGGCACCGGCGGCGACGAGCCGCATCTCGACCTGGCCTGCCTTGTCGAGCTTGTGCACCTCGGGGGCACCGGCCATGTCCAGCGCCTTCTCCGGCCGCCCGAGCCCACGCTCGCAGTCGGCCATCACCGGCCACAGCTCCACACCGCCGGTCATCCGCCGCGCGGCCCGGAACTCGGCGAGCGCCTCGCTGTACTTCTGGTTCGCGTACGCGGCGAACCCGGCGGCCTCTCGGACGGCGGCGACACGGGACGCCAGCCGCAGGGCCACCCTGGAGTAGCCGTAGGCGCCCTCGGGGTCCTCGTCGATGAGCCGCGCGACCATCACCAGGTTCTTGGCGACGTCCTCCGCGAGCGTCTTGGGCAGGCTCTGCAGCTCCTGCCGTACGTCCCTGTCGATCTCGTCACCGGTGACGTCCTCCGGGATCGGCAGCCGCTTGATCGGCTCGCGGTCCCGGTCACGGTCGTCACGGCGTCCGTAACCACCGCCACGCCGGTCGTCGCCACGGCGGTCGTCACGGCGGTCGTCCCGGCCACGGTAGCCGCCGCCCCGGTTGTCGTCCCGACGGAATCCGCCTCGGTCGTCCCGGCGGTCATCACGCCGGGGGCCACGTGCCCGGTCGTCGCTGCGGCCTCGGAAGCCGCCCCGGTTGTCATCGCGCCGGTCGTCACGCCGGTCGTCACGGCCGCGGTAACCGCCGCCACCACCACGGCTGTCGTCCCGACGGAAGTCACCACGGTCACCGCGGTCACCGCGACCACCACGGTCGTCGCGGTCATCACGACGGAAGGCAGGACGGTCACCACGGTCGTCCCGGCGGAAGCCGCCACGGTCGCCGCGGTCGTCGCGACGGCCGTACCCGCCCCGGTCGTCACCGCGGCGCTCGTCGGGGCGGTTGTCGTCACGACGATCGTCCCGACGGGCGTAGCCGCCACCACCACGGTTGTCGTCCCGGCGACCGTAGCCGCCGCCACCTCCACCGCCACGATTGTCGTCGCGCCGGTCGTCCCGACCGCGGTAGCCGCCGCCACCACGGTTGTCTTCCCGACGGAAGTCACTTCGGTCACCGCGACCACCACGGTCGTCGCGGTCATCACGACGGAAGGCAGGACGGTCACCACGGTCGTCCCGGCGGAAGCCGCCACGGTCGCGGTCCCGATCGTCGCGGCGGAAACCACCCCGGTCGCCGCGGTCGTCCCGCTGGGACGCCGGGCGAGAGCCTCGGTTCTCGTCCCGCTGGGACGCCGGGCGAGAGCCTCGGTTCTCGTCCCGCTGGGACGCCGGGCGAGAGCCTCGGTTGTCGTCCCGCTGGAACGCCGGGCGAGAGCCTCGGTTCTCGTCCCGCTGGAACGCCGGGCGAGAGCCTCGGTTGTCGTCCCGCTGGAACGCCGGGCGAGAGCCTCGGTTGTCGTCCCGCTGGAACGCCGGGCGAGAGCCTCGGTTGTCGTCCCGACGGCCGTAGCCACCACCGCGGTTGTCGTCTGGGCGGGTGTCGTCACGGCGATTGTCGTCGCGACGACCGTAACCGCCCCGGTCATCGCCGCGGCGCTCGTCACCACGGCGGTCGTCCCGACGGCCGTATCCGCCACCGCGGTTGTCGTCGCGGCGAGCGTGGCCACCGCCGCCTCCGCCGCCACGACTGTCGTCGCGACGGCCGTAACCGCCGCGGTCTCCACGGTCGTTGCGGTCCCCGCGGTCCCCGCGGTATCCGCCACGGTCACCGCGGTCACCACTGTCCCGTCGCCGCTGGTCGCGCTCCGGTCGATCGTCGGGAGAGTTGGTGGACATGGTGACTCCTGTCTTCGGTACCGCAAGCATTGTAAAAACAAAAGGACCCCTGGTCCCAGCTGAACGCTGGGACCAGGGGTCCTCCAAAGATTGTTCGGCGGCGTCCTACTCTCCCACAGGGTCCCCCCTGCAGTACCATCGGCGCTGTAAGGCTTAGCTTCCGGGTTCGGAATGTAACCGGGCGTTTCCCTCACGCT
>NZ_JBEXWP010000054.1:0-8798 GCF_040629895.1 Streptomyces sp. NPDC005866 | reverse complement strand
TCTACCACTACGCGCCCACGGTCCCCGGGCGGCGGCCGACCCTCCAGGAACCGGCAGTGGAGGCGTGGCGACGGCGCTACCCGCTCTTCCCCCGCGTCCTGTTCGTCCTGGACGGCACCGGACCCGCCGGTGCCGAAGAACCGCATCAGCGCCCTGCACGCGAAAGCCGGACTGCTCGCACCGTCCCGCTTCCCGTCCGACGTCCCCGTCCTCGCAGCACCGCCGGCCGACCTGCTCCAGCACGGCCCCTCCGCACCCGTGTGGCGCCCCGTCCACGACCCCGACCAGCGAGTCCCCTGGACCGAATCCGGGCGTCGGCAGACATGAACCGCGGCCGCCGCAGAGAGGCGCCGGCCGTGCGCTGACCAGCCATGGTCTGGGCTGGCGCGGCATAACCGCACCTGTGGTCGGCCTCATGGTCGAGGCGAGGTGGGCCCGGCGCTGTCCCCGGCTGAGGTGACGCAGTTGTTCCCGACGTTGCCCTTCACCATCCACAGCCCGCGCCCGATGGTGCACGGCAAGACCCGCGAGTACACCGCCCTCTAGCGCGACCGCACATGACGGTGGCCCGTCCCGTGAGAGGGCGGGCCACCGACGCGTGTGTGGTCGTGAAGGGCGGTCGCCTACGCGGCGAAAGGCTCCATGAGGCATCGCCGAACGATCGTCCTCATGGGCAATAGGTGAGGCCCGGGGACACTGTCCCCTCCACAACCACACCCTGCACAACACAGAGGGACGGTCGGACATTCCCACGCGGGTGGTGGCTGGACGGGAGACGAAGTCGGGCAGCGGACCCGACGCGGAAACCGCGTACGCCATACACCTAATGCATCTATATAGGGTGAACGAGACAAAGTATTGGTTACTCCGATATGAGACTCCCACAGGATGGAGACCGCCCCATGTGCGAACGCCCGTGCGCGACTTCGACCGTCGTGCGCGCGGGGCGGGTCAGCCGTCAGGGTTGCCGCCGACTGGGGCTGGGCCCGGTGGGCCGGCTGCCGAGCTCCGCCCGGGCGCCAAGCGGGTGAGGAGGCAAGTCCACCATTCAATGCCATGCGCAGATCGCATGTCTGCGATGACAAACCATCGCTTGTGCGCATGGTGCGGTGCGGCCATCTTGGAGATGTCCCCACCGCAACGACAAGGAGAAACGCAGTGAGCCCGTCATCAGACAGCACCATCGGGCACGCGGGTGGCGCCGTGCATCCAGGCCGAAAGCTGGAGCACGCCGTGTCGGGCCCGGAACCGGTCTGCCTCGTGACCCGGTTCTCCGCCGTGGACGACGCGGCAGCCCGGGGCCTCCTCGATGAGCTGCGCGCGATCGCAGTGTCAGTCGTGGCTGAGCCCGGCAACCTCACCTATGGCGTCTTCGCCGACCAGGACGACCCCAGGGACCTCTACGTGATCGAGACCTGGGCCGGCGCTACGGACGCACGGCGGCATGAGGACCTCGTCCTCGGCAACGGCACCGTCAAGCGCGTAACTCCGCTCCTGACCGGATCGCTGCGGACTGTGACCCTCCGGCCCGTCGCGACCGACGACGCCACACACCAGCCGGCACCCGTGACAGGCCGTGCCGGATTCAACGGCAAGGAAGCTGAATAAGAGTGAAGACGACAGGACGGAAGGTACTGATCACCCGTGCCGGTACCGGCATGGGTCTGGAGGCCGCCAAGCGATTCAGCGATAACGGCAGCCACGTCATCGTGGTCGCGCGCAACGCAGAGCGCCTGCGCACCGAGGCCGCGCGCCTCCCGGGCGCCGTCGCGTTCCCCTGCGACATCGCCGACGAGCAGCAGGTCGCACGCCTGGTGAAGTTGGTCGGGGCGGAGCACCCCGACCTCGACACGGTGCTGCTCAATGCCGGGATAACCCACACAACCCACACCTACAAGCTGTTCGGCACCGAGGACGCGGCAGCCCACGCGGAAGCCGAGATGCGTACGAACTACCTTTCAGCCGTCCGGCTGATCGACGGCTTCGTGCCGCTGCCGCAGCGGCAGGCCGACCCGGCGCTGATCATCACCACCTCCGGGGTCGCCTTCGCCCCGGACATCACCAACCCGACCTACAGCGCCACCAAAGCGGCGCTGCACTCCCTGACCCAGTCCGTCCGGCTCCAGCTCGAACGCGACGCTTCGCCGGTCAGCGTCTTCGAATTCATGGCCCCGCTCGTGGACTCGCCCTTCTCGGCCGGCGTCGTTTCCGACCAGAAGGTTCCCGCCTCCCACGCAGTCGCCGAGCTGTTCGACGCGCTGGAGCGGAACGAGTTCGAACTACACGCAGCCCTGACGAAGGACATCTACGAGGCGCTGCGCCACTCCTCCGACGCGGCAGTGCGCGCCGTGAACGCCGCGACCGGCGGCTGACACCAGCCACGCACACCCACACCGGTACCGGCAGCTCCTGCCGACGCCCATCACGACATTCAGCACGACCCATCACAGGAGAAGTCCATGACCACCTGGCTCATAACCGGAGCATCCCGCGGCATCGGCCGTGAAATGGCCGAGCAGGCCCTGACACGCGGCGACCGCGTCGCCGCGACACTGCGCCGTCCCGAGCAGCTCGACGACCTCGCCGAAAGGTTCGGCGACCGGCTCTGGCGCGCACGCCTGGACGTGACGGACAACGCTCAGATCGAGGACGTGATGGCGCGGGCGTTCGCCGACCACGAGCGCATAGACGTCGTCGTCTCTAACGCCGGCCTCGGCGTCTTCGGCGCGGGCGAGGACCTGACCGACGAGCAGGTCGAGTGCGCGATCGCCACGAACCTCACCGGCTCGATCCAGCTCGCCCGCCGAGCGGTCCCGCACCTTCGGGCGCAGGGCGGGGGCGTGTTCGTCCAGCTGTCGAGCATGGGCGGCCACATCACCTTCCCCGGCTTCGCGATCTACCACGCCACCAAGTGGGGGGTGGAGGGGTATTTCGAGGCGCTGGCGGCCGAGGTCGCGCCGTTCGGGATCAAAACGGTGCTCGTGGAGCCCGGCATGGTACGGACGAGCTTCTACGACGCGGCCGAGCGAGTCCCGCTGAGTGAGCCCTACCGCGGCGGCCCGGCCGACGCCCCCCAGGTACCGGTCGAGGACATGGTCGCCAGCCAGTCCGGCGTCGCCCACGCCACGATCGAGGCTGCACTGTCCCCCAACCCGCCGCTGCGCCTGCTGCTGAACTCCGACGCCTACGAGGCCGTCACCACCACGGTCCGTGGCCGGCTCGCGTCTCTGGAAGGCCAGCGCGACACCGCCTTTGCTGCGGACGCCGAGTACCCGGCGCCGCTCAGCGTCTGAACAAAGCACGCCCGCAGACCTGAGCAACCGGCAAGGAAGCAGACGAAGGCGCATCCCGCGCGAAGGCCGGCGCGAGGGGCCGCCCTCGCGCGTCCGCCCCATCGAACGCCCCGTCCGTGCGCGCACCCTCTCGCATGCGCCTCCTCACACATCGCGTCGCCGCGCCATGCGCGCGATGAAGGGTCGTCCTTTGCCAGCCCCACGTCTCATGCATATCGTCCAACCATGCCGGAACTGACGCTGACGGGCCTGCGGGTCACGCTCGAAGTCGCTCAGCGCGGGTCCTTCACCGCGGCGGCCGAAGCCCTCGGTTACACGCAGTCCGCAGTCTCCCGCCAGATCATCGCCACGGAAGCCGCCGTGGGCGCCCCGCTGTTCGAACGGCACGCCCGCGGAGTCCGGCCGACCCAGTCCGGCGAGGCCCTGCTGCGGCACGCACGCCACATGCTCGCGCACGTGGAGGCGGCAGAACTGGAGATCGCCGGGCTCCGCGACCGCATCGCGGGCCGACTGGCCATCGGCGCCTACCCGACCGCGGCGGCCACGCTGGTACCCCGAGCCATCGCACGCCTGCAAAAGGCGCACCCGGCCCTCACCGTGAGCCTGTGGGAAGCGGGCAGCCCCGCACAGCTACGCCGCCTTCGCGCCGGACGGATCGAGATGGCCGTAGTGGCGATCGGAGAAGGGCTCCCCGACTACGACTTCACCGAACTGCGCATCGAAGTCGTACGCACCGGCCGCGGCATGGGCGTGGCCGTCCACGCGGACCATCCACTGGCCTCACAGGACGAAGTGCACGTTGACGACCTAGCCCAAGAGGCATGGATCGTGGGAACTGGCGGAGAAGGCGAACCCCAGTTCGGTGCCTGGCCCACCCTTGAAGCTCCGCGCGTGGCCTACGAGGCCCGCGGCTGGCAGACCCGCCTGGGCCTCGTCGCCGCTGGACTGGGCGTCTCGGTCCTGCCCGGCCTGGCCGCGGACACCGTCCCGTCCGGCGTGAAGTGGCTGCGCGTCGAAGATCCCGCGCTCGTACTCAAGAGAGAGACCGTGATGGTCACGGCCACCGACGCGTCGGCCGGCGCCAAAGCCATGCCCCAGGCCATGCGCGACGAGATCACTAAACTCGTCAGGGAGCGCGAGTGAGATCGGGGTCCGCCTTGCGCAGGCGCGCGATGACTGGAGGTACCGTAGCCACCCTCAGTTCGGCTGCTTCCATATCCACGATCACGTGTCGCGCGTTGCCCTGCACAACCCCACCTGGGGACTCTTCGGCCATACCGCTCGACCAGCCGGACTCCTAAGGTGGATTGACTGCCCAGGTGGTCACCGCTGGTCAAAAGCGCTCCCGGCGCACCGTCCCGTGGGCGCCGGGGGCAAAGATGGTGGGAGCCCTGACGTGGTCCAGGGCCTGTCCGGCGGACCTTGGCTTGGCAGCGCCGGGCCGCCCCCTGATCGGAGTGGTGAAGGCCGCACCTAGACTTTGGCCATGCTGCTGGTCCACGGCGGGGAAGCCGTAGCTGATGCTCCCGAACTGCGCACGGGGGGAGTGCCACTCGTCCCGGATGGATGGATCTGGCCGAACTGCCGCGAGTGTGGCGGGCCCATGCAGTTCCTCGCTCATCTACCCCTCGATCTCGGGGCGATCGCGGTCTTCTTCTGCCAGAACGACCCGGGCATGTGCGACGACTGGGACGCCACCGCCGGGGCCAACCGCGCCTTCGTGTTCAGAGGTCAACTATCGGCGGCCACCGTCCCCGCCGAAGGCGAGACGCTGCTCGGTGCGGTGACCGCCCTGCGCTCCCACCCAGCCGACACCCCAACCGCGGAGCCGGTTCTGGGACGGCTGGGTGGCGAACCCGACTGGATCCAAGGTGACGAGACCCCTGCCTGTCCCTCCTGCACCGCCCGTATGACGTTCACGGCCGAACTCGAAGAGGGATCAGACTTCGCGACCTCCGCCAACTTTGGCGGAGGTGGGCGCGGCTACGTCTTTCACTGCCATCCCTGCCTCCAGGCCGCCTTCCTCTGGCAGCGGTGAAGACTGCCTGCAAGCTCATGTTCGGAGCCAGAGTCGGATCGCTGCGACAGTGACGGTGCCGTGGAAGACGTAGGCCCGCTTGTCATATCTCGTAGCCACAGCCCGGAAGTTCTTGAGGGCATTGATCGTCCGCTCGACCTCGTTTCTGCGCTTGTACATCGTCTTGTCGAATCCGGTGGGTCGACCGCCTTTGCTGCCACGGCGCCGGCGGTTGGCCCGCTGGTCTCGTGGCTCGGGGATGGTGTGCTTGATCTGCCGTCTCCGCAGATAGCGGCGGTTGCGGCGAGACGAGTAGGCCTTGTCGCCGCCAAGGTGATCAGGCCGGGTCCGCGGGCGTCCGCCTTCGAGACGGGCAACGCGGATGCGTTCCATGACTGGGATGAGCTGCGGGGCATCCCCCCACTGGCCCGGCGTGACCAGGAACGCAAGCGGGCGGCGTCCGCCCTCACTGGCAAGGTGGATCTTGCAGGTCAGTCCGCCCCGGGAGCGTCCGAGTCCCTCGTCAGGGCGGTGCTGCCGGGGCCGTGATCTTTTTTCGGGACACGCGGAGCATTCCTGCGGGCCCCGGCGGCGTGTTGGTGAGCGCGGCAGGACGTCGAATCCACACTCACCATGCTCCAGTCGATACGGCCTTCCGCGTCGGCGTCGGCCTGGACGGCATGGAGGATCGTCTCCCAGGTGCCGTCGGCTGACCAGCGTCTATGCCGCTCGTAGACCGTCTTCCATTTTCCGAACCGCGTTGGTGAATCCCTCCACGGGACGCCGGTGCGCTCCCGGAAGAGGATGCCGTTGATCACCTTGCGGTGACTGACCCATCGCCCGCCCCGCCCGCCGGTTTTCGGTAGATGCGGCAGCAGCCGAGACCATTCGCTGTTCGTGAGATCGCCCCGCCCCATGTCCATACGAACGGACCGAGACACGAGGCGGTTCAAAGATCCCCCGGACAGGCCCTAGACCAGGCAGCCCTCGCGGGGACTCGCGCATGGCCGTGTACCGAGTGGGGACGTCGTTTCGACGTGGGCTTGAGAGTCCTACGCTCGCGCGAGTACCGGGTGCGTGCGACTTCGGGAGTCACCCGCACGTCGGCCGACGGCACGGGGCGATCGCTGCGCGCGGCCGTCTACTGGTAGCAGCCGTTGGCGCACAGCACGGTAACCGTGCCGCTCTCGCCGGCCACCGCGGAGGTGGTGTCGTGGGTGGTGGTCGCGGGGGTCTTGCTGGCTGCGGTGGCCGCGAACACAACGGCAACGGCACGCTTGCGCAGACGCATCTGAACTCCTTGATCGACCGCTGAGTTCGGCTGTTGGCACGCCGCTCGGGCAACGCCAACTGCCAGTCTCAACGTGCACGCCACCCAGAGCCAGGGTCTCCGGCAACGTCCGAGGCATCTCCATACGATCACCGCGACCGGCACGCCACGTTCCGCCCTCCCCCGACGACTGGTGCACGGTCCAGCCCACCAAGGACCGCGCGGTCCCGCCCGGGCCGCGCGGAACGGGAGTCTGCGGCCGCCCCCTCCTCGCCCGCCGTGCTTCCGTCCCCTGCCCCACCCACCAGCTTCACCAGGTCCAGGGCGAGGGAGTAGGCGTAGAGGTGGCTTTGTACGCGAGAACGGACAGCGCTTCTTCGACAGTTCGGGAGGCAGCCAGCGTCCGTGGCGAGTCGAAAAGTTCATGAGTTTCGACAGCGCTGTACTCGGCGGCGTCTGATGGGTCTTCAGGCGGGCGCGAACGCGTGCCCGTATCCGTCGCCGTCAGCCCGTGCGCCGAGCGCGGGTCAGTGCCAGGCCGCCGAGAGCCGTGCCGATCAGCCCCAGTGCCAGGGCCATGGCGCCGCCGATTACTCCGTTGCCGGTGCCGGGGCCACCGTCGGCGACGGCCAGGTTCACCACGCCCATGACCAGGCCGACCAGTCCCGCCGCCAGGGCCATGATGGCCCTGTTTCGCCTGTTGCCGATGCCGGGACGATCGGTGGAGCGGGCCAGAGCCAGTCCGCCGATGACCACGCCGGCCAGTGCCACGACGGCGGCCGTGGTGCCCACCAGTCGCCCGGAGGTCAGGCCGGTGGTGGCAGCCGACTGGACTGCGATGTGCGCGGCTGCCGGTGCGGCAAGCACGGATTGGACTGCCATGAGAGGCCTCCTTGTCTCCTGCGATTCGATGTCGCCTCAGTGCGATTCGAGATCGGCCCAGCATGTCCGTAGGCCCCGCCGTCAGTCGTCCAGCGGACGCGGACAATTCGCGCTGCTGCCGGTGGTTCATGCGCCTGCTGCGGGTGCGGCAGACGACGCGCGGGTACCGCGGGCGCGGTAGTCGGCCGCTCGTTCGTGAGCGGGACTCGCCCGTAGTGGCGTCCGGCTAGGGTGCGCGTATGGACAGAGGACGGTTTGGTGTCCCGGCCGGTGTCTGGGACTGGGCGGTCGCCGTCGGCGTGGCGACGCTGCTGGTGGGCACCGGGCTGTCCGGTGAGAGCTCCACGGCGAACAGCGACCTGCTCGGCTATGCGCTGCTGGCGGGCGGCGGGCTGGCGCTGGCCGCCGGCCGCCGGGCTCCGCTTCTGGTCTTGGCCGTTACCGGGGTGTGTGCGGTGGGGTATCAGGCGGCCGGGTTCGACGTGCTCGCCGTCTCCTACCTGGTCGCGGTGTATGGCGCGGTGCGGGCCGGGCATCGCGGCCTCACCGTGGCGGCGTCCGTCGCCATGCTGGTCGCTCTCCACGTCACGGCGCTGGTCTTCCAGGACGAGCCAGTGCGCGAGGCGTTCGGGCGGGGCGGCGGAGTGCTCGAGATCGCCTGGCTGATCGCCGCCTTCGCCGCGGGGGAGGCGGTGCGGCAGGCCGAGCGGCGGGCGGAGGAGGCCGAGCGGACCCGGGAGGAGACCGCGCGGCGTCGCGCCGATGAGGAGCGGCTGCGCATCGCGCGGGAGCTGCACGATTCGCTCACTCATCAGATCTCGGTCATCAAGGTGCAGGCCGAAGTCGCGGTCCATGTGGCCCGCAAACTCGGCGAACAGCTGCCGGAAGCGATGCTGGCGATCCAGGAGGCCGGACGCGAGGCCAGCCGGGAACTGCGCGCCACACTGGAGGCGTTGCGCGACGACGACACGACCCCGCCGCGCGGGCTCGACGACGTCCCGGAACTGGTGGAAAAATCCCGGACGTTGGGCCTGGACGCAACCCTGACGATCGACGGACGGCAGCACGACGTACCGGCCGCGGTGGACCGGACCGTCTACCGGATCGTGCAAGAGGCGCTCACCAACGTCGCCCGGCACGCCGACGCCACCGCCGCGGCGGTCCGCATCGACTGCCTTCCGGATTCCCTCGCCATACGCATCGACGACGACGGCAAGGCGACAGCGGCCACCGCCCCGCTGCCCGGCCTCGGGCTGCTCGGCATGCGCGAACGCGTCACCGCCCTCGGCGGCCGGCTACGCGCCGAACCACGTGACGGGGGCGGCTTCACCGTCCA
>NZ_JBEXWP010000053.1:0-12464 GCF_040629895.1 Streptomyces sp. NPDC005866 | reverse complement strand
GGGAGAGGTGCATCGCCTGGTCGAGGTCGTTGGCGGTGGGCGGGTCGACCGTGAAGAAGGGGATGTCGGTCGCGTCGTGAGCGGGCACGGCCGGGCGCGCGGTCTGCTCCGCAGACACGACGCGCCGTCGCTACGCGACGGATTCCACGCTTCGCGTGGAATGAACCCGGAACTCCGTTCCGGGACTGCCGGTCCACTCCGTGGCCCGACAGCGGAATCCGGCTCCGCCGGATTCCAGCCGGACCGGTGCGCTCCGCGCCCCAGTCCGGACAAACGGCAAAGCAGGGAAGGGAGGGTGACGGGGCGTCGGACGAGTGTGTCCTGAGGGAGCGTCAGGGGGCAGAAACCGGAGGGGTGTTCTGTATGTCAGCGCTCATGGTCAACCACTTTCCCACACTTCCGACCAGCCGTGTGCGTCATTTCTGGTACGTGGATAGATTCTGGGATGATGGTTGAGTACCTCCCCGGAAGAACACCGGGCGCTCCGCAGAAGTAAAACCCCCTCACTGCACGCCGTGAATGGCGTGGGAAAAGGATTCGGAATGGCACACATGATTCTCCGTCCTCACCAGGTTGAGGCAGTGGATTCGGTGCTGCGGAATCTTTCGGAACAGCCGGGAAAGGGAATCCCGCCCGAGGGTCTGCGGACTCAGGTGATCGCGGCTACCGGGTCCGGTAAAACCCTGATCGGTGTGGAGTCGGCGAATCGCCTTTCGGCTCGCCGGGTGCTCGTTTTGGTGCCGACCCTGGATCTGCTCTTGCAGATGGCCACGGCCTGGCGTTCGGGTGGCCGTCGCGGGGCGATGATCGGGGTCTGTTCTCTGCGGGGCGCGGACAGCCAGGGCGTCCCGTGCACGACCGATCCGGACGAACTGGGCGCGTGGACCGCCGGCCCCGAGGTTGTCACGGTGTTCGCGACATACGCCTCGGTCGGCATGGGCACGCTCCAGCGGGCGCACGCTGTGGGTTTGCCGGTGTGGGACCTGATGGTGGTGGATGAGGCCCACAGGACTAGCGGGGATGGTCTGAAGCCGTGGGCGGCCGTGCACGACCAGGCCCAAGTCCCTGCCGTGCGGCGGCTGTACATGACGGCGACGGCGCGGGTGTGGGAGGCGGGGGGTGAGCGGCCGCGGCTGGTGGCGTCGATGGATGAGGACTCGCCGGTCTTCGGGCCGGTGGCGTACAAGCTGAAGCTGTCAGAGGCCATCCGGCTGGGCTTGGTGGCGCCGTATCAGGTGCTGTGCCTGGACATCCGCGACCCCGAGTTGTACGCGGCCATGACGACGGAGGCGACGGGTTCGGACGCGGTGCGCGGGGCGCGGCTGGCGGCCGTGCAGACGGGCTTGATGCGCGCGGCGACCCAGGAGCGGTTCCGGCGGGTGCTGTCGTTCCACAGTCGGATCGGTGAGGCGGAGGCGATGGCGGCCGCCGTGCCGGTGACGGCCGGTCGGCTCGCCGAGGACGATCCCGACACCTTCCCGCCCGTCGACCAGGTGTGGGCCAACTGGCTGTACGGCGAGCATGCGCCCGCGCATCGCCGTCGGGTCCTGGACGAATTCGCCTCCGATTTCCTCGGAGGGACGGAATTTGAGGGGCGGGAGGTGCGTGCGGAATTGCGGGTGCTTTCCTCGGTTCGGGTTTTGGGTGAAGGCGTTGATACGGCCGAATGTGACGCGGTTCTTTTTGCGGACGCGCGCGGGTCGATGGTCGATATCGTGCAGATGGTCGGGCGCGCCCTGCGGATGCGGCCGGGGGTCGGGAAACTGGCCACGCTGATCGTTCCGGTATTCCTCGGTCCGGACGAAGATCAGAACGAATTGCTCACCTCTGATGCCTACGGGACCCTCGCGAAGATCCTCGGAGCGCTGCGCGCACACGACGCGGAGACGATCGAGGCGTTGGCCGACCCCCGCGTCCGCAACGCCCGTCCGGAGACGGGCGAGGACGACGACCAGGACCACGACGAGGGCGAGGGCGAGGGCGAGGGCGAGGGCGACGGGGAGGAGCACGTCGCACGGGTCGGTGCGGCGGCGGCCGGGGTGCTCAGGTTCAGTGAGGAGCGGGACCCGGCTGCGCTCACCCAGTTCGTCAGGCTGCGGGTCATCGACCCCGAAGGCGCGTACTGGCGGCGGGGGATCGAGGCGGCCACCCGGTGGCGGCGCGAGACCGGCAACGCCGAGCTGCGGGTGCCGTACACGTACGTCACGCCGGAGGACTGGCCGGGTGTGGGCGGGCATCCGCTGGGGGTGTTCATCGCTGATCAGCGCCGCTACTACGCGGCCGGGGGGCTGGAGGCCTCCCGCGTCGCCGAGTTGGAGACGCTGGGCATGGTCTGGTCGGTCCAGGCGTCCGCGTGGGAGGCCGGCCTCGCCGTCGCCCGCTCGTACGCCGAAGCTCACGGGCATCTGCTCCCGCCCGCCTCGGCTGTGTGGGGCGGGGACAACTTCCCCATCGGGACCTGGGCCAAGAACCAGCGCGCAGGGGCCAGGAAGACTGCTGAGAACGCCGAACGGCGCCAGGCCGGGGAAACGGGCGTCGCGTACACGGGAGAGCTGTCAGAGGCCCGTCTGGAGGCTCTGGCAGAGATCGACCCGGGCTGGTGCCCCGCGTGGGAGATCGGCTGGCAACGCTGCTACCGGCTCACCCTCGCCCACGTGAAGGCCGACGGCACCCTCCCTGCCGGCCCCGGCCAACTGATCGTGCAGGGCGAAGACCTCGGAGCTTGGATCGCCGGGCAGCGGGCCGGGTGGAACCGGCTGATGCCCGCACAGCAGTACCTCGTGGAGACAATCGGGGCCGGACCCACGGGCGAGGGCGAGGCGGCCGTGCCGGGCACGCGCCGTACCCAGGACGACCGGTGGACCACCAACCTCACCGCCGCCCGCCAATTCCACACCCGCGAAGGCCACCTCCGGCCCGCACGCAGACACGTGGAACTCGTCGACGGCGAGCCCATCAAGCTCGGGGCATTCCTCGACAACACCCGCCGCCGTGCGGGGAAGCTCAGCCAGCAGCGCCGCGCCGACCTCGACCGGCTTGGGATGCGCTGGTAACCAGCGCCGCCCCAGGCAACGTTTGGCCCGTCGCCTGATGGCCGCGAGAACTGCTTGTGAGCAGTGAGTGCCCCGATCCGGTCCAGGTCCGGCAAGCGGCACCACTTTCCCCTACGACCAGGCACCTAACCCGAATCGCCCACAAAAGTATATTTTGCTCCATTCATTTGACTCGTTCCAGATTTAGAAGGATTGTCGGATTAGTGGACGTTTCAACGGAACGCAGATCCGGGCACCGCGGCCTCGGCCTCCACCGGTCGGCCCGCGACTTTGGTCCCACGGCACCGTCGAGCGACACACATGAGCGCCGCCTGATCCACCGCACCTCGCTGCTGAGAGCCCGTCATACACGTCGGCGCAGCACGCCAGGGCGTGGCGCAGATCCGGCGCTCAGGGCCTGGCTCCTCGGGCCCGCTGATCAACGATCAACTGAACATCCTTGAAGGGACACCAATGATGTCTATGAAGACACTCACGGTTCGCCGACTGGCCGTCGCCGCCGTTGCCGCCCCCCTGCTGGCGCTGGTCGGCGCCGGTGCTGCCGAGGCGGCCACACCCACGGCAGCCCCACAGACCACCTCGGCCAACGCCACGACGACCTCGGCCGTGCCCACCGCCTACCACGGCGATCACGGCGGGTACGGGCACGGCGGCTACGGGTACGGGCACGGCGGGCACGGCGGGCACGGCGGGCACGGCGGGCACGGCGGGCACGGCGGGTACGGCGGGTACGGCGGGTACGGGCACGGCGGATACGGGCACCACGGCCGCTGACGAACCATCGTTAGCCTCAGCCCCACCCATTACCTGACAGCTGGCTGCCACCCGGTGAGGATGGCAGCCCGCGCAGCTTCTTTGGCCAGCGGCTTCTATCCCGATTATGGGGCAGATGTGGCGCCATGCTGGATGACGGGGGGAGGCCTGCCGCACGGCGGCCGGACAGGTTGTCCCACTAGTGAAGGCATTGTCATGCGTGCACTGCGTTTCCACCCCCTCGGCCGAACCCACGCCCTGTCACTGACCCAGGTACGCGCCCCCGCGGCGGAGATCCGCAGGCCCGCCGATACGACGGCCAGGACCACCTCGGGCCCGCCCGGTCAGACGCGTGCCGCCGGTGCGGTGCCCAGGCTGTCCGCCGCGGAAGGCGGACTGCTGCTGATCAGGCTGACCTTTGGACTGCTGCTGGCGGGTCACGGCGCGCAGAAGCTGTTCGGCATCTTCGGAGGACCGGGCCTGGCGGCCACCGGCAGAGGCTTCGACGCCCTCGGATACCACCCGGGCAAGGTCTTCGCCGTGATCGGCGGTCTCTCCGAGCTCTGCGGGGGCCTCGGCCTGGCGGTCGGACTGCTCACCCCGCTGGCGGCCGCGGCCGTCATCGGAGTGATGATCAACGCCATGGTGACCGTGAGCGGTGCCCACGGCCTGTGGATCCAGAACGGCGGGGTTGAGTACAGCGTCTCCATCTGCATCGTCGCCCTCGCCCTCACCGCCATCGGCCCGGGCCGGCTCTCCCTCGACCGCTTCTTCCCCTGGCGTTCGGGCGGCTGGCTCCCGGCCGCCGTCGCGCTCGGTCTGGGCGGCATCGGCGCCGCGATCGCGCTGAGCATCTGACAACCCGGTCCGGATGTCCGGGCAACGGGGCCGCTGCCGCCATCGTGTGGATGCCCCGCTGTCCGGAGTGGTCTTGCCGCCGCTCCGTACGCGTGGCACGCCGAGCGGCGGGGTCCCGCCTCCTACCTTCCTCCTACATTCCGGCTGAGCTCGGTTTCCCTGAGAGAGACGTGACCCGGTCCCGCATCCGTTCCGCGCCGGCCCTGCCGGTCGCCGGCCTGCTCCTCGCCACCGGCCGGCTGGCCGGCTGCGGGAACCTCACGCCGGCCGCAGACCCCTCGGGCACCCGGCAGCCGGCACCCCAGGCCGGCCACAGCACCCCGGCCGGACCGCGGCTGCAGGACCCGCCGGAACTGGTCAGCCACAACGGCCTCCTTTAGGCGCCCCGCCAGCCCCGGTGCCTGCGCCTAGAGCGCCGTGGGCACCGCGTCCGAAGCGCGGCGCCGGCCGTGATCAGCGGAAGCAGAAACGGACACGAGGTCCCCCTTCTCGGGGCCGACACCCAGGGCTCTGCGGTGTGAAGTCGCAGGACGCCGAGGTGTGTTGTGCGGGTCGGCGGCCGGGTCGGCCGCACACCCACACCCTGCCCGCCCACGAAGACGCTGTGGAGGAAACGTGAAACATGTGACGAATCATGGATATTTCCGTGACTCTCGCCTGCAAAACCCATGTATGCGATGAACATGACGAATTGACGGTTGGTCACCAGCCGTTTCCGCGGAACGGCGGCCCCAGCGATCCGCCCGGGCGGCCGGTGCCGCCTCCGTCCGGCGAGCCGGCCCCCGAAAGTACGTAACAGCCCCCGTAACCCGAACAGGTGAAGCCACTGCACGATCTCGACGCCCTCGGCATGCGCTGGTAGCGGGATTACCGGGTAGGGGTCGCCCCCGCTCAGCAGGTGGCCCACCCCGGAAGAGAATCCGGGGCGGGCCACCGACGCGTGTGTGGTCGTGAAGGGCGGTCGCCTACGCGGCGAAAGGCTCCACGAGGCATCGCCGAACGATCGTCCCCATGGGCAATAAGTGAGGCCCGGGGACACTGTCCCCTCCACAACCACACCCTCCACAACACAGCCGGAGGGCCGGGCATTCCTTCTGGGCGGCGGGGCTGACTGCAGCTGCCGGTGGCATGGCCTGTCCGCTGCACAGCCTCCGGGCCGGAGGTGACAGAGCGCAGGACAGCCTGGATGCCCAGGCTGAACAAGTCGGTGGGCCGCCATCTTCCTTCGGAAAAGGTTCCGGAGTCGTATCAGCCTGGGCGCAGCGCTGTGTGTGATGGCGGAACACGTGCGCGCTGCTGGATCACCCGTTTATTTCGCCGGGTGGAGCCGGGGCGCGGCGCACCAATGCGACTTCTGTGGGTCTGGGTTGGTCCCTGCTTAGGATCCCGAGGATGACAGGCTCCAGTCCAAGCTTCAAAGTGGCGTTCTGCAGGGTTTCGCGCAGATAGGGATGCGCAGTGAAGTAGGTGTTGTGCTCGACGTAAGTGCTGACAGCCTCTGCGGAGGGCTCCGGGCCTTCATCGAGGGCGTAGTCAATGATGAGGACTACTTCCACCTCTGCAAGGGTCTGATCGTCTGTGTCACGTAGCGCCACTGTCTGGTTGACGCGGGCAGCGAAGCGCGGGGGCTCAAGTAGTACTTCGCACGGGCCACTGTGGATCTGGATGCTGTGGACGTCGAACGGGGGTTCTCCCAGGCTTTCTGCTCTCAATCGCTGCACGCGGACGTCCGTGAGATGAAGCCTGCTGTGGAGTGCGGCGACCTGATCCTTCAGGTCGCCGCTGCGCGAGGTGGTCGCGGGTTCGTCGGTATCCACGGAATTCACTGCTGGGTGCCTGCAAACGTAAAGCGCCGCGCTGCTGGTCGAGGTGAGGTGTCCTCCCCCAGTGCCGCATTCACTGCTGCAAGCGTGCGTGTGACACCGGCCGTCGCCAAAGGCTGCCAGCCAGGCTGTGGGTGCTGTTGAAGCAGGGCGTTAAGGCGGGTCACCTGTTGCGTGGTGAGATAGGCGGTGCCCGGTTCGAGGTCGAGGTGGTAGTGATCCTTAAGCCACGCCAGTACCTCGGGCCATGCCCAGATCTTGGTCGCAGTGCGTCCCTGGCCCACTTGAGCTCGTGGCTTTGGGAACGGATCGTCCTCGGTACGCCTCTTCCCGGCTGCCCATAGGCGGACGGCCTCGTGGCTCAGGCCGGCGCGTGTAGCGATATCGGCGAGCGAGACGAACTGCTCATCGACGCGCTCCACCGAGGCTTCAGGCAGGACACGCTTGATGCTGAGTGCCGCGGCCGCTGTGGGCCGTCACGGGATCAGGCGATGTGGTGTAGAAGGTAGCGATCACCTGTCCGCCAGTTTCGTGCCATCCGAAGTCAGACAGGTTCAGAGCAAGCTGCTATGAGCGGCCTGCAAGCAGCGGCTGGCTGCCTCCAGCAGCGCTTCCGCCCGGTCAAGCAGCCCCGTCGCCTTGAACTGAACCTGCCCAGCTTCTGCAGCGGCGTGGTGATCACAGCGTTCGATGTTCCGGCGAGCGGTGAGGGCCGCGGACTCTCCACCCGTACCCGTACTGAAGATCACTACCTTGCACGGCTTGTCCGCATCCCGGTCGCACACGAGGCGGCCCCAGGTGTGACCTTCGATGGTCTGCAGATGCCATCCCGCCGAACGGGCCGCATCGATCGTCTCTCTCCACCACGGCTTCTGGTGTCTGGGCCACTGCTCATGTGCGGCTCGTACCAGCGGCTCACCGCGTCCCTCCGTCCCCCGCCACTCCCCCTTGCGGCTTCCGTATCACGCGAAAGCCAACCACCAGTCTCTCACCGCAAATGCAGACAGACGTAACTCAGTCGACGTGGAGCAGAGTTGAGTAAATACCGGCCCCCTCGCGGCACAGGCATCTGGCAACTGGCAGACAGGAACACGGTGTTCCTACCTCACCGCCTGAGCAGGACATTCACTCCGGAAGAACCGCACCCAAGGCCGTACCCCTGCGCCCGCAAGTCCACCCGTGCGCTTTTGTCAGGGTGGTAGTGGGCTCGGTTACCGCGTGAGGACGCTGTATGCGCCGCAGAGGGCATCCGTACCGGAGACCAGGCCGAAGTTCCAGCCGAGCCCGAGCAGGGCGAGGGCGGTCGACGTCTCCATCGCCGGCACCACGGGCGGCCTGAGCTCCGGCCTCGTCGTCGCCGCGGCCGGCTACCCCGTCCTCGCCCTCACCGGCGGCGTCCTGGCCCTCGCGATCCTGCCGGTAGTAGCCGTCACCGCGTACCGCCGGTGAGCTTATAGCACACCCAGGTGTGAGGTGGTTGTGTGCGCGTTCGGTGTTTCCTTAATTCTCTGAGAAATTTTCTACAACCATCCGGCCCAAGTGTCCGTCTGGTTAACACAAGGGTGTGTAGGGGTTGATGTAGAGGAGTTCAGAACGTGACCGTGCGTTCCTTTGCCCGGCGGATGCGACCGCGAGTCGAGCGGAAGGCCGCCGAGAAGGTCTGGCAGCTGCGCACCATGCGGCGGCGCCGCATGGCGGCGGTCACGGACCCGGTGCTCCGCCCGGTGGCGGTGCGCGGCCAGCAGCTCTACGGACGGGTCGTGACCCGGTTCAGCGCCGCCGAGGCGGCCGCCGCCAACCTCGGACTGGTCCTCGCCGCGCTGGAGCAGGACGGCATCCCCTACTTCCTGGTGCCGGCCTCGCGCACGCGCCACACGGTCGGTGTGAATGCCGTGGACCGGGAGCGTCTCCTCACCGCCCTGGAGGCGCAGAACGCGGGGAAGGCGGTGTTCATCGGCAGACCGCTGCCCGGCGGAAAGCTCAGGCACCCCGCCCTGTTCATGGACGGTGTCCTGCCGGCCGCGCTGCGTACGGCCCCGGTCCTGCGGATCGGGGAGAACCACCTGGGCCCCGCGGGCCAGCTGCTCGCCGGCCCGGAACTCGCCTGCGACGTCGAGTTCTGGGAGGACGGGGCACAGCTCCTCGCCTCCGCCGCAGGGCCCCGGCGCCTGGCCTCGGTCCAGCCGCAGGCCTCCGAGGACGTCTTCGCCGAGTCCCTCGTCGCACCCCGGAACAACGGCATCACGGACGTACTGCCGGCGTCCGAGCAGACACCGGCCGTGGTCCGGATCGGCGACCGGGAGCTGCCGAGCTTCGCCGCGCTCACCCTGCCGACCGTGAACGACGTGGCCTTCCCCGTCGACGTCGTCTACACCTGGGTGGACGGCGAGGAGCCGGAGATGCGGGCCAAGCGCGCCCGCCACCAGGAGCGCGGCACCGCCGAGATCCTGGACAAGGAGACCAACGCCTCCCGCTACACCAGCCACGACGAGCTGAAGTACTCACTGCGCTCGCTCGCCATGTACGCCGACTTCGTCCGCCACATCTACCTCGTGACCGACGGCCAGAAGCCGCACTGGCTCGACGACACGGCCCCGGGGATCACGGTCGTCGACCACCGCGACATCTTCCCGGCGGACGTCCTGCCGGTGTTCAACTCGCACGCGATCGAGACCCGGCTGCACCACATCCCAGGCCTGTCGGACCACTACCTCTACTTCAACGACGACGTGTTCGTCGGCCGCCGGGTCACCGCGGAGCACTTCTTCCACGGCAGCGGTCTGATGAAAATCCCGGTGTCCCCGCTCAAGATCGGGATCGGCAAGCCGCACGCCGAGGAGACCGCCACCAACTCCGCGAGCAAGAACGTCCGCCGGCTGCTGCTGGAGAAGTTCGGGCGGATGACCACGAACAACTTCATGCACACCCCGCTGCCGCAGCAGCGCGAGGCCCTGCGGGACCTGGAGGACCTCTTCCCTGAGGACATCGGCCGCACCACGGCGTCCCGCTTCCGCTCGCCGCAGGACATCGCTGTGACGGCCCCGCTGCTCTACCAGTACGCGCTGATGACCGGCCGCGGTGTGCCGGGCCGGTTCGGCTTCCGGTACGTCAACATCAGCCGTCCGGACGCCGAGGCCCGCCTGGCCGACCTGCGCCGCACCCGCCGCTTCGACTTCTTCTGCCTCAACGACGTCGACGTGCCGCCGGAGGAGCGGGAGCAGGTCGGCGTCCGGATGCACGAGTTCCTGGAGGACTACTTCCCCTTCGCGAGCCCCTTCGAGAAGCCCGTCGAGAAGCAGAACTGACGGGGGCTGGGGGGCATGGACATCCGTCACCGCTTCACGTTCACGCCGCCCGCGGGCCTGCGCGCCGCCCGGGACCTGCTGGCGCGCCTGTGCGCCTGGCTGTCGGCCAAGCTCTGGGCGCTGCGCGCGACCCGGGCCCGACGACGCCTGCGCGCCGCCGTCCCCGGGCGCGGGATCACCTTCGGACCGACGCGGCTGTACGGCCGTACGGTCGACGCCTACACGGCCGCGGACGCCGCCGAAGCCGATCTCGAACGGGTCTGCACCCTCCTGGAAGGGCTGCACGTCCCCTACTTCCTGGTCCCCTCCGACCACGGACACGGCGCGCCGCGGCAGGTCGTCGGCGTCGAGGAGACGTACCGCGACGCGATCCTCGCCCCGGCCGCCCAGCGCTTCGCCGGCACCGCCGGGTACGTCGGCGCCGTCGGACCGGGCGGCGCCGTGACGACCGCGGTGCTGTGGGCCGACGGCAGGCTGCCCCGGGCGCTGCGGCGGGCCGCCGTACTGCGCACCGGCGTGGTTCGCCTCGGCCCGGTAGGGCAGGTGCTCAGCGGCCTGGAGACGGGGTGCGACATCGAGTTCTGGCGGCACGGCCGGGACCTCGGCGCCCCCTCGGATTCAGCCGGGGGCAGCGCCGGCGGCACCGATCCCGCCTGGCTCACCGTGCCCGGCAGTCGGCTACCGGACGTCTTCGGGCCGGCACTCGTCGCCCCGCGCCGCAACCCCGTGGCGGAAGTGCTCCCGGTGACGGCGCGGCAACCGGCGGCGGTGGCGGTTCGCCGCCGCACCGTCCCGACGTTCGCCCCGTTCGCCGAGCCCGGCATCGACGAGGTGCTGTTCCCCGTCGACGCCGTGTACACCTGGGTGGACGGGGACGACCCGGCGATGGCCGCGAAGCGCCGGGCCCACCAGGAACTCTCCGACAACGTCATCGCTCCGCGCGAGACCGGCGCCTCCCGCTACACCAGCCATGACGAACTGAAGTACGCGCTGCGCTCGCTGGAGATGTACGCCGGGTTCGTCCGGCACGTCTACCTGGTCACCGACTCCCAGATCCCGTCCTGGCTGGACCCGGAAGCGGAAGGCCTGACGGTGATCGACCACCGGGAGATCCTCCCGCCCGACGCGCTCCCGGTCTTCAACTCGCACGCGATAGAGAGCCGCCTGCACCACATCCCGGGCCTGTCGGAGCACTACCTCTACTTCAACGACGACGTCTTCATCAACCGCCCGGTACACCCAGAGCACTTCTTCCACGGCAACGGCATCGCCCGCATCCCCCTGTCTCCCCTGAAACTCGGCGTAGGCGCCCCGCACCCACTCGAACCGGCCCCGAACTCCGCCGGCAAGAACGCCCGCGAGGTGATCAGGCGCTTCCACGGCAGACACATCACGCACAAGTCGCTGCACACCCCGCACCCCCAACTGCTGTCCGTGATGCGCGAGATGGAGAGCCTGGGAATCGAGGAACTCGAACGGACGTCCTATTCCTGTTTCCGCTCCACCTCCGACGTCGCTCCGGCATCCACGCTCCACCATCACTGGGCGATGGCAACGGGCCGGGCCGTCCCCGCCGACTACCGCTTCCGCTACGTCCAACTGGGCACACCGGACATGCACCGCCGTCTGGCCCGCCTCGCGGCCGGCGAGGACATCGACTTCTTCTGCCTCAACGACGTGGACACGCCCCCGGAGGCCAGACCGGCCGCCCAGGCCGCCATCCGCAGGTTCCTGCACCGCAAATACCCCTTCCCGAGCCGCTACGAAGGAGCCCCCCGCACCAGCACCCGCCCCATCGCACCGCTCACGACGAGAATCCCGTCCCAGCCCACACGGGAGGAAGCACAGCGCCGCGAGGCGTAGACGGCCCGGGCCGGACCGGGCATCCAGGCGGCACCGGGGCGCCGTGCGCACGCAGATTTGTTCCTCGTGCCCCTGCCCTCGCACGGCGGGACCCTCCCGCCTCACACCTTGGGCGGGCTCAGCTGCGAGAGGACAGCATCGAGATCACCGGCGAGTTCTCCCACTGTCCGGCGTCGCGCGCGGCCGCGCCGTCGCGCGCGAGGAACACCGGCGGCGCCCGATCCCCTCGCCCGCCGCCCAGGACCTGTCCCACCCACCCACCTCCTTTTCTTCCTGCTGCGGGGCGTGGACTCGGGGGCATAGAGGGGATGTCGGCCTCCCGACCACAGCCGGACCAGCATGGTGACCTCCGGATTCACGGGCAGGCCCGGCACAAGGCGCGGGCGGTTGCCGGCGGGGATTACGGCAGGGATATGGGCCTGGTCCACGGCGGTGTTGTCGCTTCGTGACCGTGGTCGGGCCTTCGTGGTCGATGGTCTGGTCGGGGCCGGCTGCTGCCGTGACCGGTACGCGCGGCGCCGGGCAGGCCGGCACCGCACCGTACGGGAAGCGAGCAGGTCCGTGATGATCGGCGTGGACGTGGGCAGCGGCGACCGGCTGGCGCTGGGGGTGCTGGCGCAGTACCGGATGGCCACCACCGAGCAGTTGCACCGGGTGATCGCTCCCTCGGTGCGGATCGAGCAGACCCGGCGGCGGCTGGCCCGCCTGCGTGCTTGAGGGGCTGGTCGACCGCATCACCCTGCCGCAGGCCGGGCGGGCGCGGGTGTGGTTCTCCACCGGGTACGGTGTGCAACTCGTCTGCGAGTGGC
>NZ_JBEXWP010000052.1:0-20164 GCF_040629895.1 Streptomyces sp. NPDC005866 | reverse complement strand
CGCCGCGATCTGGCACAACAACGCAACCAACGCACCGATCACCCGGTCACTGATCGCCTACGACCACTGACCGGACATCGGACTTACTCGTCTAGTTCGCCGGGGCGGGCGCGTTCGTAGGACGGACGGGTTCGCCGGTGGCCCGGTCGGTGGACGCCAGGGCGGGCAGGGCATACCGGATGAGGATGCGGTGGTTCTCCAGCCCTGGCGCGATCACCCGACCGAGGTCGGATGGACGCGGGAGCTGACGTGGCCCGCGGGGAGCCGCTGCTGGAGGGACGGGAGCCGCTGGCGTGGTCTGTGAGGCCTTGGCCGAGCAGTGCTGCCGGGCCGACAGAGCTCCTCGAGGTAGAGGGTGTGCCGCAGTAGTCCGCGGCGGATTTCGATCGTGCCGCGGGCGAGGTCCAGGTCGGTGGTCAGGATCGTGCGGATGTCATGGCCGGGCACGGCGTGGACGGCGGCCAGGGTGATGGCGAGGGCCCGAGGTGCCTGGGCGGCCACTTGCTCCTGCCCACCGGCAGCCGTCCTTTGCGGGCGCCACCCCCCAGGAGCCGCAGCTGCTCATACGTGAGCGGGCGGGCGAGGCGGGCTCCGCGGCGGGTGGACGACAACTGCCGGTCCCGGAAGGCATGGGACTCGCCGTCCGCCAGCGCCTGCGCGGGACCCGCAAGTGGCGGCATCTCAAGCGGCAAGGGCAGGGCCGATGCGTGGCAGCGGCCCACGGGCCGTGTTGCCCGTCGGCAGGCGTCACCACTGATAGGGGAGGTACTTCCCGTCGAGGGTGATGACGACACGGTCTCCGTCGGGATCCGGGACCCGTTCGACGTCGAGCCGGAAGTTGATGGCGCTCATGATCCCGTCACCGCAGTGTTCGTGGATCAGCTCTTTGATGGTCGGACCGTAGACCTGGATGACCTCATACAGGCGGTAGATCGTCGGATCGACGGGGACGGCCGACTCGAGAGCTCCGCGAGTGGGCTGAAGTTGGAAAGCGACAGCTGCGTCCTCACCGAGTTCGAGGAGGGAGGCGGCTTTCTCGGCTTCCTCCTTGCTCATCGGATGCTGTCCCAGCAGCGCGGCCGTGGTCCACGCGGGCGGCCTGCCGACCGCTTCGGCGAGCTGGGCCCAGGTCACCCCGGTGCGCACCTTGGCGTTCCGGACGGCTTCGGCTGCCTCTCGTTTCGTGAGCATGGTGTCCTTTCCATAGGGCGCCTTCGGAGGAAGTCAGTGGTTGGCTCCGGAAGGCTGGAGGATTGACGATATAGCCGGGGGTGGCGGAGGGCTTCCTGGTTGATCAGTGTCCTACCCATCGTGCGTGGACGCCCCCTCCTGCCGGGCGGGAGCGACAGCTTTCAGGACGGCGGGGTGGGCGCCGGTCCGTTCGCAGACGGACGCGACGGAGGACGTTGTCCGACGTCCGCGCATCTCAGCAGGTGTGTCAGGACGGCAGGGCCAGCGGAAGGACGTCACGAGTCTGTGCCACGGTGAGGGGCTCGGCGAGGAACTCGTTCGACGCTTTCGCCCATCGGGCGTAGTGAGCGGTCTCGCCGTGCGCGGCCACCGCCTGTTCGTCGCGGTAGACCTCGACGAGGTGGTACGTGTCCGGGTCGGTGGTGCTTTGAAAGGCCTCGAAACGCAGGCACCCGGGCTCGTCCCGAACCGAGCAGGTGGCGTCTTCCTCTACGGCTGTCAGGAACTGCGGTCGCTGGTCCGGCTTGACTTTGAGAGTCACCAAGACAACGTGCATGTCGTCCCCTTTCGGCTGATTGTGCTGATGTAGTGATCGTGCCGACGGCCGCCGACATGGGCAAGGTGAGTTCTGTCGCACCCCAGCGCCTCGAGCTCCGGGGCCGCTGCGCGCAGCGACCCGCATTGGGATGGGATGCAGGTCCTGGGCTTCGTCGTCGACGACGTGACGGTGGCGTGGCCCTTCTGTCTCCAGGCGGTCCCTGGCTTCCGCACCGCGCCCGTCCGCGCGAGGCCGGGCACGGTGCCGCGGCGGCCCTGGTCGGTGCACTGTATGCGGTGGGATCAGGTCACCGAAGTGATCAGGTCACCGATGGGATCAGGTGGCCGTGTCGTCGTCGTGCACCGTGATGTGGGCGAAGTCCTGGCCCACGACGGCGTTGACCGGAGCAGAGACGAAGGCCTTGTACACGGTGTCCGTTGCCGGCTCCGCCGTGGTGTTGCCGAGCAGCGGCATGTCGACCGTGACCGAGGTCTGCCCTGTGCGGATCACCACGCGCTGCGCCTGGGTCGGGATTTGGGAACCCGTTCCGGCCAGGGACTGCACATAGGCGGTCACCGGCTTGGTGCTCCTCGCCGACAGGGACAGGGTCACCGGGGCTACACCCTGCCCGTCGCCCTCGGCGACCGTGCTGCCGGAGACGGAGACCTGCGGCAGTTCGCTCGGGCCGCCGTGGCCGACCGAGCTGGACGCGAAGGACACGTCCGAGAGAAACGCTCCACCGGACGTGCTCGGCGTGGTGAGCACGACCTGGCGGATGTCGTGCAGGTTTACGCCCTTCATCTGGGACACCGGCCAGCGCACTGTCCGCAGCCAGGTCTTCGGCAGCAGGGTGGTGTTCGTCCCTGGGAGTGTGTCCAGCGCGTCGCTCAGTCTGGAGACCTGGACCGAGGAGCTGCGCCCGGCCCCGTCGACCACTGTGGTCGTCAGGTCGGTATCACCGCTCAGGTCGTCGGTCGCGGCGCGGAAGGTGAGTGCGTCGTAGCGACTGACGTCGCGCTGACCGGCCGGGACACCGATCTTCACGGCGCCGGGGTCGGTCGTTCCGGTCGGCTCGGTCCAAGCCATGTGCAGCAGCGGAGTCGCGGGCACGTTGCCCGCGTAGTTGGCGGGCGTCCAGGACGGGAACCGGGAGGTGTACGTCGAGTTCGTGCAGCCCGGCAGTCCGCTGATCGGGGTGCGGGTGCCGACGCTCGCGCAGTACTGGCCGCCGGCCGAGCCAGAGAAGCTGACATTCGAGGAGGGGCCGGTCAGCGGGGCGATGTCCAAGCGGTCGCTGTTCGAGGTCTGCGTCTCGGTGTAGATCGTTGCGGTTCCGACGCTGGTGCTCTTGCCCTCGGTGCCGTCGAACAGCGGCTTGAACTCGTTGTGGCCGCCGATGACGAGCTGGAAGAAGCCGGAGATCAGCGCGACGCCGGTCTGGTACTGCTGGTCGTGGGTCAGCCGGATTGAGGTCGCCGAATTCGTACCACAGGTCGGGTCGTCCTGGTTCGACCAGTCGTCGGAGGACGGGGCGACCGAGACCCCGGGCGTCCACTCGGTGTTGAAGAAGTTGTGGTCGGCGCCCATGACGAGCAGCGACGAGCGCATGACGTGGTCGCCGGGGGCGGAGTAGCGCGTGTCATCGAAGAAGTGCTGGCCCTGCAGGTTGGAGACGTCGCCGTCACAGTAGGGGAGCACCACAATCATCGGCACGTCCGGCAGCGTTTCGCGGCCGAAGTCGATCGGCGCCAGGGGGAGTACCGCCTTGATGCCGTACGGGTGCGAGAGGGCGGAGTTGAGCAGGGCGGCCTTGACGACGCCCTCACCCCCGCGCGAGTGGCCCATGAGGCCGACCTCGTTGAGGTTGATCTTGCCCTTGAGCAACCGGCTCATTCCCGGAGCATCACCCTTGTCGGCCTTGGCGAGCAGGTTCAGGTGGTCGAGGACCAACTGGCCGCGGGCCAGCGTGCCGGCGTCGTCGCTGTACGGGTTGTCCTGCGCGTTGATGCCGTCGGCGCTGATCGACACGACGACGTAGCCCTGGGAAGCCAGCACCTTGGCGGACTGGTCGTAGCCGCGGTAGCTCGGGATCGGCTGGTAGCCGGACAGGCAGGGCCAGTTGGTGTTGTCCGTGGTCTTCGTGTCCGGGTTGTAGCAGGCAGAGTGGCGGCCGTGCAGGAGGAGCACGAGTGGCCGTGGGCCCGGAGCGGAGGGGACCCACGCGGCGGCGCGCAGTTCGGCGTACCGTCCGCTCAGGCCGCTCAGCGTCACTGCCTTGTCGCCGAAGTCGTAGTCGGACCGGGTGACGTTGTAGGGCCCGGTGCTGGTTGCGGCGGCCGTGATCGCGTCGGGCGTCACCGGTGCAGTGGACTTGTGGGGGGCCGGGGTCTTCGGTCCGGCGGTCGAAGTGACCGGCGTGGTGTCGGGCTGGCCGTTCCAGGCCAGCTCGACCTTGTGCGGGTCTGCGGCCGCGGGGTCGGACGTGACGACCTTGAGGGTCAAGCCGTCCGGGGACTGCTTGGCCACCCCGACCGACTTCCCGTCGATGGCGAGTTCGGGCAGCGCGTCGACCGCCGGGAGCTGCTTCGCAAGGTGGAGCGTGACCTGGTAGCTGTGGCCGGTCTTCGTGACGGTCCAGGAACCGTCAGGGCCGGAGGACGTGGCCGCGGAAGCCGGGCCCGCTTGGAGGACGGGTGAGAACGCGGCAGCCGCGAGGGCCAGGATCACCCCTATCCGTCCGGATCTGCGCCGAACGGAGGACAATATGTGCATGAAAGGGTATCTCTCGTTCACTTGACGGCCCGTGGAAAGCGGTCGTCGGTTTGGCTGGCCGCAGCAAGATCGCATCGAGAGTGATCTGGTTGGGTGTCATTCCTGTTTCAGCGATGTCAATCCAGCTTCGCTTGGACGGTGTCCTATGTGGTTAGGCGGAGCAGTCGCTTGTAGGTAGATGGCTGCGGCGAGGCCGAGAAAGGCGAGGTAGTTGCGGGGGTGGCGTTCGTAGCGGAGGCTGAGTCGGCGGTAGCCGGACAGCCACGAGATCGTCCGCTCGATCACCCACCTTCGGCGGCCCAATCGTTCGCTGGACTCGATGCCTTTGCGGGCGATGCGCACGCCGATGCGCTTGCCGCGTAACCATTTCCGCAGGTGGGGGATGTCATACGCCTTGTCGGCGTGCAGGCGTTGAGGCTTGAAGTACCGGCCGCGGTGAGGGTCGTGTCTCCTTACGTTGGTCGTGGGTTGATTCCGGTCACTCGTAGGATCGGGAAGCCCAGGGATGCTGGGTGTGGCTGCGTGTCTCCAGCCTCATGGGTGGCTTCAAACGATTGGCCGCCCGGCATCCCGCGACGACTCGGCCACTGATACGAAAATCCACCGTCTGTGCTGGTCAGGGTCAGTCATGTGGCTCCCACGGGCTGGAGGTTGACCTGGTAGCCCAGGCGGTTGAGCTGGCTGACGAGGCGGCGGGTAGCGCGGGTCTTGCCTGTGCGTTCGAGGAAGTAGTCGCCGCCGAGGTCGGTGTACTCGATGTCGCGGGTGAACATGTGTCAGATCGAGATCAGGATGGAGTGCTGCAGGGCGACCAGTGCCCGGCGGCGGCCGCGGCGTCCCACCAGGCGCCGGTAGCGGGCGGCAAGGTAGGTGTCCTTGGTGCGGCAGGCGGAAATCGCGGCCTGGCCGAGTACGCCCTTGAGCCACGGGTCGCCGGGACGGGTGCGGCCCGACGGGCTCTTGCCCGCAGACTCGTAGTTGCCCGGACACACTCCCGCCCAGGAGGCGAGGTGGCCGGCTGAGGGGAAGCGGCTGATGTCCGCGCCGATCTCGGCGAGGATCACCTCGGCGGTGTGCGCGCTCACCCCCGGGATGGTGGCCAGCAGCTCGACCTGCCGCTGGAAGGGCCGGATGTGTTCTTCGATGCGGGCGTTGAGGCGCTGTTCCATGGCGGTGGCCTCGTCGATCCGATCCAGCATCGTCTGGGCCAGGAACGCATGGTGGTCGGTGAAGTAGCCGGTCAGCGCCTCGGTCAGGACCTCTGGCCGGGTCCGCAGGTTGGGCGCGGCTAGCGCGGCGAGCGTCTTCGGATCACGCTCTCCACCGATCAGCGCCTTAAGCATCCGGCGCCCGGAGACGCCGAGGAAGTCGGAGACCACCGAGGTCAGTTTGATCCCGCAGTCCTCCAGCAGGTTCTGCAGCCGCTGGGCCTCCCGGGCGCGCTCGCGCACCACGTCGGTGCGGTAGCGGGTCAGGTCCCGCAGTTGGCGGATCGGCTGCGGCGGCACGAACGATGGGCGGACCAAGCCGTGTTCGACCAGCTTGGCGATCCACTCCGAGTCCTTCACATCCGTCTTGCGGCCCGGCACCGCCTTCATGTGGCGGGCGTTGAGGAGCCAGCACTCCATGTCGTTCTCCAGCAGGTAGAACACCGGCTTCCAGTACGAGCCGGTGGCCTCCATCCCCACCACCGTGACGCCCTCGGCCAGCAGCCGGTCCCGCATCGCCAGCAGTCCCGACGTCATAGCCGGGAAAGTCCTCACCTCCCCGCGGCGCGTGGTCCCCTTCCCGTGTCCCGGGACCCGGATACGCACCTTCACGTCGGCCTTGCTGATGTCGATCCCGGCGCGGCGTTCATAGACCACGTCCACCGCCGGCTCCCTCCCTTCATGCCTGCAGGCCACGGCCGCCCGGCGGGGACCAGGAGGCGAAAGAGTCTGACACGCGTGCTCGAAGCAACACTTCCGAGCGCCTGGCGAGCGGGTCCCCGGCGTCCTGCTGATTGACGGGCTCGGACACGCCAAGTGGCCACGATGTCAGCCGGACAGCCGCACCCGATTTTCCCGCCCTCGGGGCGACGCCGACAGGCATCCGGCTTGCTCATTGGGATGCGCGACAGGATCGCTTGGTAAGGACAAGCTGGCGAGGTCGTCTGCTCGGACAAGTGCAGGAGCGACTCGGAGGTGGGGGTGCCCGAACTCTGGGCTGGCACGGACGCGGGCAACGCCGAGCATCACTGCGTGGTGCTCGACACCGAGGGCAGGCGGAAGCTGTCGCGGCGGGTGGCCAACGACGAGACCGCACTGCTCAAGCTGATCGCCGATGTCATCGCGCTCAGCGAAGGCAAGCCCGTGACCTGGGCGATCGACCTCAACGCCGGCGGCGCCGCCCTGATGATCGCGCTGCTGACCGACAACCAACAGCAGGTCCTCTATATCCCCGGCCGCACCGTCCACCATGCCTCCGGTTCTTATCGGGAAGACGGACGCGAAAGATGCCTTCGTCATCGCCGACCAGGCGCGTATGCGCGACGACCTTCAGCCAATGCATCGCGGTGACGAGATTGCCGTCGACCTGCGAATTCTCACCTCGCGCCGCTTGGATTTGGCCGCGGACCGCAGCCGGGCGATCAACAGGATGCGGGCCCAGATGCTGGAAGACTGACCCACACATCAAGCAGCAGAGCCCCAAAAGTCACACATGGTCTCTGAACAGGCACTTCGCAGCTTGAGGTGATCACGGCAGGCTCGGGTTGCATGGCGTTGCGCGTGCGCTACCTGGTCTTCCTTCGGCTTCTCGGACTGCTCCTGCTGTTGTGCGCCTGCGGCGGCGGAGCGCCCGCCGCCGCTGCGCGGCGACCCGGAGCGACGCCGGCGATCCGCGCGGAGTTAAGCACTCCGCGCTCAAGGGGTTCACCGCTTCGCGGTGAACGACGCCGCTACGCGGCGAAGCCGGCAAGGAGGGGACGGGGCCGGGATGATTGGTGGAGCGTCAGGCGCCATGTGGGGGAGGGGGTTCAAGGGGGCTCCTCGAGCGCGTTGACATGAAATCAGGCGGATTGCCGCCCCGATATCAGGCGAATCGCCCGAATGAAAGATCCTTCTGCTTTCCACGGCGCCCTGGCCGGCGTGCCCGACGGCGTAGCGGCGGATCCGCTCGCACGCGTATCGCAAACCGTTGACGTGCCCCGCCCCGTCCTTCGCCCCACGCACTGCGCCGGACACGGCGATGCGGCCAGCTCGTCGGCGGCCAGCCAGTCGTCGGGGTCGCTGGAGACGCGGTCGGCGGCGTTGCACTGGTGCGTGCGTAGTGCTCGGCCTGCTCGGCCCACTCTTCGCCGCTCATGTCGGTGACGGTGTGGCGCTCCATGACGGAGTTCCCTTCGGTCGGTTCAGGTGGGGGCGGGGTGGTGGGGCCGCTGCCCGGCCGGGTGGCAGCGACCCCACCGGCGGCCGGGTCGGTGATGGTGACCCCGCCGCGGGTGCGGGACACAACGCGGTCATACGTACGCTTCGGGCCGTCGAACCCGGCGCCCCGGCCCTCAAGCGTGAGCGTCTTGGCATTGGCCCACTTGGCCCGGTAGACGCTGGTAGCCGAGGCCGTCCTCAAGCTCCGCGCGGTGATCAGAAACGGCGGCTTCGAGGCGTACTGGGAGTACCACGTGCGGCGAGAGCACCTGCGGGTGCATGCGGTCTGGTACCGCGACGCCTTCGAACTCGCGGCGTGATCACGGTCCCTCAAACCGAACCACCCAAGGACTTACCGGCCTTCCGGAACACGAAACTCCTGCTGATCATCGTTCCTCAAACCAAGCCGCACCCTTTTGAAATTAACCGGAACCAGTTGCTCTGGTTAACAGCGTCGCAACGATCTGCCTTTGTAGTTCTCCAACATGGGATGTACACAGGACACAATGCAGCGAGCCGGGGAGTTCACGGCCCTGACCTGGGACGGTGTGGCTCCCGATGCCGCCCTTGGTGCGCTCCCACCGCGGTGCGGTCTTCGCCTGCACATCGCGGCCGGTCAGCAACAGCCTTGCTGTGGCGCCGCGGTCGACCTGGTCGCCGTGGAGCCGGGCGAATGCGCGCTGCCGTTCGCCGTGCGCTCGGCTGTGCGGCACCTGGCGCCCGGCCACGCCATCGCCGCGAGCGGCCTGGACGAGCTGGCCGACGGCTGGATTGCCATGCCGGGGGTGGACATCCGCATCGCCGGGCATGCCGACCTGGGCGACAGCGTGATAGCGATCACCCTGGCCGATGCCGCCGCGCTGTTGCAGGCCAAGGGGGGTCGGCAGTTGCACGTGCGGACCGTCGTTGTCCTTGATGGCACGCCCGCTCCGGTTCCGGCTGGCTGGCACGTCGTGGCCGAGCAGGTCGCGTCGGTGCCCCTGGCGCCCGAGCCCGTCGCCGCGCACCTGGCCGGGTGCGCGGCATGAGCGCCGACCGCCTAGTCCTCACCCACGGCTGCTCGCTATCGAACCTTCCGCTGTTCGTGGCCGTCGGCGAGGGCCTGTTCGCGGACGAGGGGCTGCAGGTGGACGCGCCGTACTTCAACGACATCACCTCCACCGCCGAACTGCTGGCCACCGGTGTGGCCGACCTGGGCACTGCGGCATTCACCCAGCCCCTCATCGACGCCGTCCGCGACGACCCGCCGGTGCTCGTGGCCGGCAGCGGCCTGATGGGCATCGCCGTGCTGAGCCGGCCGGAGTTCACCGACGCCGCTTCCCTCGCTGGGCGTCCGGTCGGTACCTTCCGCGCCGACCCGATGGAGGTCCTGCTGCACGATGTGCTGGCGGCGGCCGGACTGCGCACGACCGATGTGGACCTGCGCTACTTCGACGTGCTCGACGAGGCGATCGAGGCGTGGCACGGCGGTGAGCTGGCCGCGCTGAGCCTGGCCGAACCGTTTGCCAACCGGCTGCGTGCCGAGGGCGCCCACACCCTTTCGCTGGGCACCGAGTTGTGGGGAGACCCCTTCCCCGACACCGTTCTGGTCGCCTCGGCGAAGTTCCTGCGCGAACGCCCCGAACAGGTACGGGCGGCCATCCGCGCCATGATCCGCGCCGAAGCGGTCATCCGCGCCGATCCGCGGGCCGCGCTGCGGCACGCCCTCGAGTTCTACCCGGGATTCGACGTCGACGAGCTCGCCGACGCCCTCACGCTGCAACCGTCCAGGGTGGACATCCGGGAGTTGAAGCCAAACGTGTTCGGCCGGTGGGACAGCCTGCGCTCCCTCGGCCTCGTGCCCGCAGACGCGGACCTTCCCCGCGACGCCGTCTCGCTCGGACTGCTCCAGCAGGAGCTCTCCCCCAACTCCGTACAGAAGGACCGCCGATGACCGAGAATGCCTTCCGTCCCCGACCGATGGACCGCAGAAAGTTCCTGCGCCGCACCGCCAGGGCCGGGGCCGCCACGGCCCTGCCGGCATGGCTGCTGAGCGCCTGCGCCTCGCCGAGCACCAGCACGTCGGCGGCGGCCTCCTCGAGCGTGCTCAAGGCCACGCACGGCACCGGCTTCTGCAACATGGGGCTCTTCCTGGTCAAGGAGCGCAACCTCGCGAAGGCCGACGGAACGAGCCTGAACTTCGTGGTCACCCCGACCAACGCGGACATCGTCACGCTGTTCGGCGCCGGCCAGGTCGACGTATCGGTGCTCCCCTACACCCAGTTCATGACGCTGCGCGACGCCGGTGCCCCGGTGACCATCGTGGCGGGCGCCGGTGTCCAGGGCTGCGTGATCGCCGCGCAGCGGGGCATCACCAGCGCCGCCGACCTGCAGGGCAAGACGCTGGGCACGTTCCAGGCCGACACCCTGGAAATGCTGCCGTACGACTACCTCAAGAAGGCCGGACTGTCCTTCAGCGACGTCAAGGTCCGCTATTTCGGCACCTCCCCCGAGCTTGCGCAGGCGTTCATCAGCGGCTCGATCGACGCCATGTGCCACATCGAGCCGTACGCCACCCAGGCCCTGAAGGCACGCCCCGGCTCGGTGAAGCTCTCCGACGGCACGGACGTGTACGGCACCGGCTACACCGACTGCGTGCTGGCCGTGCGCAACGACCTGCTCACCAAGAACCCCAAGGCGGTCAAGGCCCTGATCAAGGCCATGTTCGTCGCCCAGCAGCAGAGCGAGAAGGACCGGGCGAGCGCGGTCCAGGCCACCACCGGCACGTACTTCAAGACCAGTGTCGCCGACGCGATGGACGCCTCCCGCAAGCAGCCCAACGTCGTGGACCAGCGTACGAAGGCGCAGTTCATGCTGGACCGCGCGGCGGGGATGATGGACCTGGGATACCTGAAGAAGCTGCCCGACCAGAGCATGTTCGACTGGACCCTGCTGAACCAGGTGGTCAAGGAGAACCAGAGCCTGTACAACTCCCTGCAGCGGAGGCAGGCATGACCGAGACCACCGAGATGGTGTCCGGGACCGTGCCAGCGCGAGCACGCACACCGCAGCGTCGCACACTCGCGCCGCGACTGCGCCGGATCGCGGCGGCAGCCGCGTGGTGGGTTGCCTCCGTCGCGCTGTTCACCGGGCTGTGGGAACTGGCCTGGGCAATGGGCTGGGCGCCGCAGCTGCTGCTGCCGCCGCCGCACATCTTCCTGACGAACTTCGTGCAGCAGGCCCAGTACTTCGACACGGCCAAGATCGGCCAGGCCCAGGCGGCACCGCTGGTCGCGGTGCTCACCACGATCCTGGCCACCGTGCTGCGGGTGCTTGCCGGGCTGGCCATGGGCTTCGTGGTCAGCCTGGTGACCGGCGTCCTGATCACGCAGTCCCGGGTGGTGCGCGGGCTGGTGCTGCCCACGCTGACACTGCTCGCCCCGATCTCGCCGGTCGCCTGGCTGCCTGTCTCGATCTTCCTGTTCGGCATCGGCAACGGGCCCGCGGTGTTCATGGTGTTCGTCGGCGTGTACTTCGTGATGACCCTGGCCACCGTCAGCCAGATCAACGCGGTCAGCGGCACCTATCTCGACGTCGCGCGCACCATGGGCGCCAACCGCAGGCAGATGCTGCGCCAGGTCGTACTGCCCTCGATCCTGCCCGGACTGCTGCAGACCCTCCGGATGAACCTGTTCGCCGCGTGGATGGTGGTGCTGCTCGCCGAGGCGGTCGGCGTCGGCAGCGGCCTGGGCCAGGTGATCATGTTGGCCCGCAACACCTTCAACGCCAGCCTGGTGTTCTTCGCCATGACCCTGATCGGGCTCACCGGCTACCTGCTGGACCTGATGTTCCGCGCGCTGCAGGGGCGGCTGCTGTGGTGGCAGTCGGCATCGAAGGGAGCGGTCTGATGACCGAGTCGATGGCTGGTACGACGACGACCACCGGCGCGCTGCGCTGCCGCGGCGTGACCAAGGTCTGGGGTGAGGGCACTGCGAAGGAACTCGTCGCGGTGCAGTCGGTGGACCTGGACGTGCGGCCCGGCGAGTTCGTGGTGATGCTCGGGCCGAGTGGCTGCGGCAAGAGCACGCTGCTGTCCATGGTGGCCGGCCTGGAGACCCCGACCGCGGGCGTCATCGAGGCCGACGGTGTGCCGGTCACAGGCCCGGGACCGGATCGCTGCATGATCTTCCAGCAGTCCTCGCTGTATCCGTGGCTCTCGGTGGCCGACAACGTCAGCTTCGGCCTGCGGCTGCGCGGCGTGTCCAAGGCCGAACGCCGCGAGGTCGCCCAGAGGTTGCTGCGCACCATGGGGCTTGGCGAGTTCCTGGACAAGCACCCGGACGAGCTGTCCGGCGGTATGCGCCAGCGCGCGGCGATCGCGCGGGCACTGGCCATGCAGCCGCGGGTGCTGCTGATGGACGAGCCGTTCGCCGCCCTGGATGTGCAGACCCGCGCCAAGCTGCAGGACTACATCGCCCAGGTGCGCGACGAGAGCGGGGCCTCGGTGCTGTTCGTGACGCACAGCATCGACGAGGCGGTGGCGCTGGCGGACCGGATCGTGGTGTTCACCGCGCAGCCCGGCCGGTTCAAGGCCATCATCGACGTCGAGCTGGAGCGGCCGCGTGATCCGCGCTCGCCGGGCTACCACGCACTGCACGACCAGCTGGTCGACCTGCTGGCCGACGAGGTGGACCGGGCGTTCGCCCAGCAGGAAAGCTCCGCCCGATGAGCGTGACCACCGTCGCGGCGGTGCAGCTACCCGCCTGCGGGGACGACCGCGGCGCCAACCTGGCCGCCATCCGGGCCGCGCTCCGCGAGGCCGCGGAAGCCGGCGCCGGCCTGGCCGTACTGCCGGAACTGGCCAACACGCCGTACTTCTGCGCCGAACCGGCCGGGGCGTACCGCGCCTGGGCCGAGCCGGTGCCGGGCCCGCTGACCGACACCATCGCCGCGCTCGCGGCGGAGCTGGAACTCACGGTCGTCCTCCCGCTGTTCGAACGCGACACCGCGGCCGGCACGTACCACAACTCCGCCGCGGTGCTCCGCGCCGGAGAGATCATCCCCAGCGTGGACCGGGCCGGGCGCCCGCACGGGGTGGCCCGCAAACTGCACCTGCCCGTCGGGGACGACCCCGCCCCCGGCTTCGACGAGCCCGCCCACTTCACCGCCGGCGACTGGCTCGGCGTGCACCGGCTGGACGCACTGCGGCTCGGCACGCTGATCTGCTACGACCGCCGGTTCCCCGAGTGCTGGCGGGAACTGCGTTCGCTCTGCGCCGATCTGGTGGCCGTCCCGGTGGCCGGCAGCGGCGGCGACAGCGCCGAGTTCTTCCTCGGCGAACTGCGCACCCACGCCCGCGAGAACGGAGTGTTCGCGGTGGCGGCCAACAAGGTCGGCACCGAACGGGTCGGCGGGCACGCCATCGACAACTTCGGCGAGTCCTGCGTGGTCGGCCCGGACGGCGAGTTGCTCGCCCACCGGCCCCGCCACGAGGGACCCGGCCTGGCGATCGCCGAGATCGACCTCGACGTCCTGGCCGCCACCCGGCGCACGCTGCGCTACTTCGAGCACCGCCGCACGGATCTGTTTCCCAGCGCTCCTTTGGAGGTCTCGTGACCACGCTGTTCCGCAACGCGTTGGTAGTCGCCATGGACGACGAGCACCGCAGCCGGCCCTTCCGCGCCGATGTCCTGGTGGTGGACGACCGGATCGACGCGGTCGGCACCGATCTGGCCGTACCGGCCGGGGCGACCGTCGTCGACGCCACCGACCGGCTGCTGATGCCCGGCCTGGTCAACGCCCACGTCCACTCGTGGGAGGCACTGTTCAAGGGCCGGTACGACAACCTGCCGCTGGAACTGTGGATGCTGCTGTCCTATCCGCTCCTCGGCCTCGAGCCGATGTCGGAGCGGCTGGTGTACCTGCGCACGCTTCTGGTGGGCATCGAGTCGCTGCGCGGCGGCGTCACCTGCCTGCTCGACGATGTCATCGAGATGCCGCGGCAGAGCATGGCGGCCCTCGACGCGGTCTTCCGCGGCTACGAGGACATCGGCATCCGGGCGAACTGCTCGGGCAACATCGTCAACCGGCCCTACATCGACAGCATCCCGTTCGCCGACGAGGTCCTGCCGACCGAACTGCTCGCCCAGGCGCGCGCAACGCAGCCGCGCAGCACCGCCGAGTACTTGGAATTCAGCAAGGAAGCACTGTCCCGCTACGACGGGCGCGCCGGGCGGCTGCGCTACGTCATCGCGCCCAGCGGCCCGCAGCGCTGCACCGACGACCTGTTCGTCGCCGCGAACGAACTGTCCGTGCAGCACGACACGACCTTCCACGTGCATGTGCTGGAGACCAAGACGCAGGCGGTCGCCGGCCGCGAGTTCTACGGCAGCACGCTGGTCGAGTACCTGGACCGGCTTGGGGTGCTCAGCGACCGGGCCACCCTGGCGCACGGGATCTGGCTCACCGACAGCGACATCGCGCGGCTGGGCGAGGTCGGAGCATCGGTGGCCCACAACCCGGTCTCCAACCTCAAGCTGGGCTCGGGCATCGCGCCCTGGCGTGCCCTGCTGGACGCCGGCGTCAACGTCGGCCTGGGCTCGGACGGGCTCTCCAGCAACGACTCAGCGCGCATGTTCGACGTGGTGAAGTCCGCCGCGCTGCTGCACAAGGTCACCCAGCCCGACTACCGGGCCTGGCCCACCGCCGACGAGGCACTGTGGGCGGCCACCCGCGGTGGCGCCCGCTCGGCCCGGCTGACGGACACCGTTGGCGCGATCGAAGCCGGGCGCAAGGCCGACTTCGTCCTGCTGGACCTGCGTTCGATCAACTTCACGCCACTCAACGACGTACCGTCGCACCTGGTGTACGTGGAGAACGGCGACTCGATCACCGAGGTGTGGGTCAACGGCCGGGCCGTCGTACGCGACGGCCGCTGCCTGCTGATCGACGAGGAGGCGGTGCTGGAGGAACTGCGCGGCCTGGCCGGCGAGTACCTGCAGCGCTATGCCAAGATCGAGGAACTCAACCAGGTGTTCGAGCCCTACTTCGCGGAGATCTACCGGCGGTGCTGCGCCGAGCCCATGGGGATCAACCGGTTCAGCGACGACGAGCGTGCGTGGGTGGGCGGCGTATGAGCCTGCTCATCAAGGGCGCGCGCGTGGTCACCGCCGCCGACGACTATCTGGCCGACGTCTACGTGGCCGACGACAAGGTCACCACCATCGGGGCCTCGCTTGACCTGCCCGCCGAACGGGTCATCGACGCCACCGGCTGCTACCTGCTGCCCGGCGGGGTGGACCCGCACACCCACCTGGCGTCCAACCTGGGCCCCACTACCACCGCCGACGACTACGAATCCGGCACCATCGCCGCAGCGTTCGGCGGCACGACCACGGTCGTCAATTTCACTCAGCAGCGGCGCGGGCAGCACCTGAAGGCGGCCATCGAGGATGGGCTGGCCGCCGCCGAGAACAAGGCGGTGATCGACTACGGCCAGCACATCGTGATCACCGAGCTGGAATCCGGTTCGCTCGGCCAGATCGACGAACTGGTCGCCGACGGAGTCACCAGCATCAAACTGTTCATGGCCTACCCCGGTGAGCTGATGGTCGACGACGCCACCATCTTCACCGTGCTCGAACGTGCCGGGACGCTGGGCGCGCTGTGCTGCGTGCATGCAGAGAACGGCCCAGTGATCGACGTACTGGTTCGGCGGGCCCTGGCCGCGGGGCACACCAACCCGTCCTGGCACGGCCGCACCCGGCCGGAGCTGGCCGAGGCCGAGGCCACCCACCGGGCCATCGCGCTGGCCGAAATGGCCGGCGCCCCCGTGTACTTCGTGCACCTGTCCTGCGGCGAGGCGCTGAGCGAGGTCACCGCCGCACGCGACCGGGGCAGGCCGGTGTTCGCCGAGACCTGCCCGCACTACCTGTTCCTGGATTCGAGCGTCTACGACGACGAAAGCTTCGACACCGCCAAGTACGTCCTGACCCCGCCGCTGCGCGATGCGCGCCACCACACCGAACTGTGGCGCGGCCTGCGCACCGACGACCTGCAGGTCGTCTCGACCGACCACTGCCCGTTCTGCCTCAACGGCCAAAAGACCCTGGGGAAGGACGACTTCTCCAAGATCCCCAACGGTGGACCGGGCATCGAACACCGGCTGCCGCTGCTGTACTCGGGCGGGGTCGCCGCCAACCAGATCACGCTGCGCAGGATGGTCGAGTTGTTCGCCACCAACCCGGCCCGCCTGTTCGGACTGTATCCCCGCAAGGGCACCATCGCCGTGGGCTCCGACGCCGACCTGGTGGTGTTCGATCCGGGCGGCACCACGCACATCAGTGTCGACACCCACCATATGAAAATGGATTACAGCCTGTACGAAGGCTGGCGGCTCACCGGTTCCGTACGCACAGTCATCTCGCGCGGCCGGCCGGTGGTCGACAACGGGCTGTTCATCGGCAGAGCCGGCTCCGGCCGGTATCTGCGCAGGGAGGCGAGCGGACAGCAATGACCGAATCGAAGCCGAAAGGTACAGCCGCGGGCACCGGCCTGCGGGCGGTCGGTCAGCTGCCGGCCGAGGCGCGCCACAGGACCTACGAGCACGTCTACCGGACCCTGCGCCGCGCACTGGTCACCGGTCAGATCCCCGAGGGCACCCACCTGGTGGAGACCGAGCTGGCCGCGCAGCTCGGAGTGAGCCGTACCCCGGTACGCGACGCGTTGCGCCGCCTGCAAAGCGACGGCTTCGCCGAACGGGGCCCTGCCGGCGGCCTGTGGTCGCGGGCGATCGACACCGACAGCATCCAGGACCTCTTCCTGGTACGCGAAGAGCTCGACAAGCTGGCCGCGCGGCTGGCCTGCGAACGGGCCAAGCCGGAGCAGTGGGAGGAACCGCGGGCGCTGATCGCGGCCATGGCAGAGGCGATCGCGGCGCACGGCCCCGCCTCCGACGCGTTCAGCCAGGCGCACCTGGCCTTCCACACATCCATCTACCGGATCGCGTTCGGCGCCCGGTTCGCGGGCCTGCTGGACAACCACATGCTGCAGTACCTGGAGATCGCAGCCGACCTCAGCTACCGCGCCCCGGCGCTCAACCGGCCCGCGGTCGAGCAGCATGAAGAGCTGCTCGCGGAACTGACCAGCGGTGACGTGACGCGGGCGGTCGCCGCCGCGCAGGCGCACGTGCGCCGCAGCGCCACCGACGCGCACGACGCCCGCACCGACTCCCTCACCTGAGCCCCTCACCTGCTCGGCCTGAAAGCCGGGTCACATCACGCTGAAAGGTTGCTTTCCGTGCCACACATGTTCTTGAACGGCACCGCCATGTCCGGACAGAAGGACCACGCCGCCATCGCCGGGGCCGTCCTCATCGGCGCGGCCCGCACCGCACCGGGCTACCGGTTCTTCGCGGTGCGCGACGAGTTCCCCGGCCTGCTTCCCGTCGAGTCCGGTGGCGCCTCGATCGACGGCGAGCTGTACGAGATGTCGCAGGAGCTGTTGTTCGACTCGCTGCTGCCCCAGGAGCCGAGCGAGCTCGAACTGGGCTCGATCCAGCTCGTGGACGGCTCGACGGTACGGGCCATGATCCTGCAGCCGGAGCGCATCGCCCCGCAGGACAAGGTCGTCGACATCGCCGACTTCGGCGGATGGCGGGCCTACCAGCGCCACCTCACCGCGAATGCCACGCTGCGTGACCTCCTCGGCATCTGACCTGCGGGTCGACGGTCCGCGGCTGCTCGCCCGCCTGGAGGAACTCGCCGCGATCGGCGCGGATCCCCGGGGCGGCGTGACGCGGCTCGCCTACTCGGCCCAGGACGTCCGCGCCCGGAAACTGGTCGCCGGGTGGATGGCCGAGGCGGGGCTTGCGACGCGCATCGACGCGGCAGGAAACCTGCTCGGCGGCGCTGCAGGCACCGCCGGCCTGCGTGGAGCGCTCGTGCTCGGCAGTCACCTGGACAGCGTCGTGCGGGGCGGCCGGCTGGACGGCCCGGCCGGGGTCCTCGCGGCGGTGCAGGCAGCCGCCGCGTTGCACCAGTCCGGGACCCGGCTGCGCCACGATCTCATCATCGCGGCATTCAGCAACGAGGAAGGCGCCAGGGGCACGCCCGGGATGGTGGGCTCCAAGGCGGTCGCAGGGTTGCTCGGCGAGGCGGACCTGGCCCGGCCGGACGAGGAGGGTGTGCCACTGGCGGAGCGGATCCGCGCCGTGGGAGGAGACCCGGACCGGATCGACCAGGCCGCGTGGGATCCCCGGGACCTCGCCGGTTTCCTGGAGCTGCACATCGAGCAGGGCCCGGTGCTGGAGGAGCGGGGCGCCCGCATCGGCGTCGTCACCGCGGTCACCGGCCAGGCGAAGGTGGCGGCGTTGATCACCGGAGCGGCGAACCACGCCGGTACCACGCCGATGGCGCGCCGCCGGGACGCCGCGGTGGCCGCGGCGCACTTGGTGCTCGCGGTGGAGGAACTGGCGGTCGGCGGCTGCCTGCGGACAGCCACCACCGGAGTCATGCGCACGGGTCCCGGCGTGGGCAACGTGATTCCCGGCGAGGCGGTACTCGGGATCGACCTGCGGGACACCGAAGAGGAACGGATCACCGCTGCCATCGCCCGACTCGGCGACCTGGCGGCGGGGATCGCGCGGCGGACCGGCACCACGATCGAACTGCGACCGGGCCCCGTGCAAGCGCCAGTCGCCACCGACACGTGGCTGTCCGGCTGCGTGGCGGAGGCCGCGCACCGGCGCGGCGCGCCCTGCTCACCGCTGCCCAGCGGTGCCGGCCACGATGCGCAGATCATGGCGCGGCTCGGTCCGGCTGCGATGGTCTTCGTTCCGAGCGTCGGCGGGGTGAGCCACGCCCCGGCGGAGGCCAGCAGGCCGGAAGACCTGGTGCTCGGTGCCGATGTGCTGCTGCACACGTTGCTCGCGGCAGACCGGGCCGACAGGGCGGACGGGGAGTTGGCCGCCGACGCACCGTGATGAGTGTAGGGTCGGGGACTGGCGCGGCCAGCAGCTCCTGCTCCATGCGTCCTTCCCGGCTATGCCGCCGACGCAACCGCGCCGGGCCCAACCCCCACACCACCCAGGGACTTACCGGACCACCGGAACGCGAAACCCCCGCTGATCACCGTCCCTCAAACAGAGCCGCACCCATAGAGGATAGGTGTAGGGGCACCCCAGAAGCGCGACCGATTCCGATGCCTGGTTGGCACCTAACGAGCTCGTGCATGGTTGGCGGTGGCACGCTGCGACCTTGATCGTCGATCATGGTCTGCGTGGTGGGGAACCGGACGCGTGCAGCGGTCATTCGCAGTCAGCAGATCACCGGGCTGAGTCCTGAGGTGATCGCCGAACTCGTGGCGGAGATCGGCCCGTTGTGGCACACGGCACCAGGCGGCACTCGCCTCGCGTCCACGCCGGCGAGCTGTCGGCGCCGGTGCCAAGTACAAGCTCGTCTTCGTCGACCGGCTCTTGGCCACGTTGGTCCACCTCCGTCATGGCGCCACCCACGACGTGCTGGCCTGCTGGTTTGGAGTGGACTGTTCAGCGACAGCACCGACACGTCCGCGATGGACGGCAACAGCAGGCCCTCCAGGGGAGGCGACGTCTCTTCCACGACGCCGCACTGTCGACCACACCAAGATCGCTCTGGTCATTTTCAGGCAACTTTCCGAAGCCTGATCGGAGCAGCAGACGTCACTCAGCGTGCGCGCGTCACGGAAAGCGAGCCAGAACCCGAGTAGCGACAGCGGATGTTCAGTTCCTTCGGGAGGCACTCGAACTCCACCGTGTTCGATGTTCACGAGAAACGACAGCACCCGACCAGGACGAAGACGTTGAGCACTCCCTTGCCCACCACGACGCGTGCGTGACGCACGGTCAAGAGTTGCGTGGGGCCACCAGGCCGGACTCGTAGGCGAAGACCACGAGTTGGGCCCGGTCACGGGCCTGGAGCTTGGTCATGGCCCGGTTGATGTGGGTTTTCGCGGTCAGCGGGCTGATCACCATGCGGTCGGCGATCTCGTCGTTGGACAGACCCCGCGCGGCCAGGACAACAGCCTCGCGTTCGCGGCTGGTGAGCTCCTCCAGCCCCGTGTCGGTGTCGGCGGGGAGCGGCTGGGTGACGTACCGGTTGATCAGCTTGCGGGTGATCGAGGGTGCGAGCAGGGCGTCGCCGCGAGCGGCGACGCGTACGGCGTGCAGGAAGTCCTCCGGCACGACGTCCTTGACCAGGAATCCGGCAGCGCCGGCGCGCAGGGCGTCGAAGACGTACTC
>NZ_JBEXWP010000051.1:0-20651 GCF_040629895.1 Streptomyces sp. NPDC005866 | reverse complement strand
CCGAGGGTGTAGCCGAAGCCCGGCTCCAGCGGCTCGATCACGAACCGGGAGCGGAACTCGTCGACGACCTCTTCGGTCAACGAGGGACGCTGAGCGATCAGCATGTTGTGGATCCTTCAGTTGCGGGCGCCCGCTATTTGACGCCCTACTGGTACTGCAAGGGTACGGGCGATACGGCCCTTTTACGGAGCCGTACCGCCCGGAAACCTCAGGCCCGAAGGCGTCGCGTCAGACGCGGCGGCGCTTCGGCGGACGGCAGCCGTTGTGCGGAGTCGGGGTGACGTCCTGGATGGAGCCGACCTCGAGGCCCGTGGCCTGCAGGGAGCGGATCGCGGTCTCACGACCGGAACCCGGGCCCTTCACGAACACGTCGACCTTGCGCATGCCGTGCTCCTGGGCGCGACGGGCGGCCGACTCGGCGGCCATCTGCGCGGCGAACGGCGTGGACTTCCGGGAACCCTTGAAGCCGACGTGGCCGGCGGAGGCCCAGGAGATCACGTTGCCGGACGGGTCCGTGATGGAGACGATCGTGTTGTTGAACGTGCTCTTGATGTGCGCGTGGCCGTGAGCGACGTTCTTCTTTTCCTTGCGGCGCACCTTCTTGGCAGCGCCCTGACGACCCTTGGGGGGCATCTACTAACTCCTACGGGAGGTGGTCGGTCCTACAGCGAAGACCGTGGACAGAGGTCCGCTGCGGACTACTTCTTGCCCGGCTTCTTCTTGCCGGCAATGGCGCGACGCGGGCCCTTGCGGGTGCGAGCGTTGGTGCTGGTGCGCTGACCGCGGACGGGCAGACCGCGACGGTGACGCAGACCCTGGTAGCAGCCGATCTCGACCTTGCGGCGGATGTCGGCCTGGATCTCGCGACGGAGGTCACCCTCGGTCTTGATGTTGTTGTCGACGTACTCGCGAATCGCGACCAGCTGCTCTTCGCTCAGTTCGCGGACGCGGGTGTTCGGGTCGATACCGGTCTCGGCCAGCGTCTGCTGGGAGAGCGTCCGGCCGATGCCGAACACGTAGGTGAGGGCGACTTCCACACGCTTTTCGCGCGGAATGTCAACACCGGAAACGCGTGCCACTTCAATGGCTCCTGGTGATCTTCGGAGGTCTTCCACAGGACCGGATCCCAGCCGCCGTACCAGGTACGAACTGGGTCCCCGGCCTCCGAACCGGGGGTGTCGAGCCGTGTCCGGCTCGGGCCCTGCGTATGAACATATTCAGCTTGCGTCGCGCGAATCTCTGCGATGGATGCAGAGGGATCGGTCGTGCGTCAGCCCTGGCGCTGCTTGTGGCGCGGGTTCTCGCAGATGACCATGACCCGACCGTGACGGCGGATCACCCTGCACTTGTCGCAGATCTTCTTGACGCTCGGCTTGACCTTCATGGGATTGAGGTTCTCCGGGTCAGTTGCCGGCAGCCCCGCTCACACGGGACGTGGGCAAGATCTACTTGTATCGGTAGACGATCCGGCCACGCGTCAGGTCGTAAGGAGACAGCTCCACCACGACCCGGTCGTCAGGGAGGATACGGATGTAGTGCATACGCATCTTGCCGCTGATGTGTGCCAGGACCTGGTGGCCGTTCTGGAGCTCGACCTTGAACATCGCGTTCGGAAGAGACTCGACGACAGTGCCCTCGATCTCGATGGCACCTTGCTTCTTGGCCACGCTTCGCCCTTCGAATCGACTACCTTGATCGACTCCCGCGTTTTCCCTCTCGGGCGCATGCGGACATGCGGGTGCACGAGAGCCGACGAGTCAGTCTACGTCAGCGCACCCGGAAAGACGAATCGGTGAAGTCTGCCCCACAGAGCAGATCGTTAAGCGCGGCGAGTGAAGCGCCTCTCAAGGGGCGCGGGGCTGTGCTCGACATGCGGCTACCGCCGCGTAGGCGCGAGCAACCCATGACGGGCGGCCGCCACGCAACGGAAGGCCCCCACCCGGCAGGCGGCTCAGGCCAACGGATCCGGGGCAGCGACGATACCGTGCTCGGCCAGCTTGGCCTTGCCTCCGTCAGGCGCCGTCAGCACCAGCGGCCCCTGCTCGGTCAGTGCCACCGAGTGCTCCCAGTGCGAGGACCATGTCCCGTCGGTCGTGATGACCGTCCAGTCGTCCTCCAGCACCTCGGTCCGCGGCGTCCCCAGCGACACCATCGGCTCGATGGCCAGGCAGAACCCGGGGACCAGCTTCGGGCCCTTGCCCCGCCGCCGGTCGACATAGTTCAGCAGGTGCGGGTCCATGTGCATCTCGGTGCCGATGCCGTGGCCGCCGTAGTCCTCGATGATCCCGTACCGGCCGCCGCCCGGCTTCGGCTGCCGGCGGATGTACGTCTCGATGGCCCGGGAGACGTCGACGAGCCGGTTCCCCTGCTTCATCGCCGCGATACCGGCCCACATCGACTCCTCGGTCACCCGGGAGAGCTCGATCAGCTCCGGAGCGTGACCGGAGCCCACGAAGGCCGTGTAGGCCGCGTCACCGTGCCAGCCGTCGACGATCGCGCCGCAGTCGATGGAGATGATGTCGCCGTCCTTGAGGACGACGTCCTCGGCGGGGATGCCATGGACGACCACGTCGTTGACCGACGTGCAGATGGTGGCCGGGAAACCGCCGTAGCCGAGGAAGTTCGACTTGGCGCCGTGCTCGGCGAGGACCTTGCGGGCCGCCTCGTCCAGGTCCTTGGTGCTGGCACCGGGGACCGCCACCTCGCGGGTGGCCGCGTGGATGGCGGCTACGACCAGGCCCGCCGCCCGCATCTTGGCGACCTGCTCGGGGGTCTTGATCTGCACCATGGGTGGCCTGCGCTCTCCGTCACTCACGTCAACGTCAACCGGATACCTGTACAACAGTACGGCCGCGGCGCCCTGGCGTTCCCCGGACCGAGGTCCGAGGGGCGGGCACCGCGGCCGAACCGCCGTGGAACTACTTCTTGTCGTTCGCGTCGTTCTCGTCGTTCTTGACGTCGCCCTCGTCGTTCTCGACGTCGCACTCGTCGGCGCCGAGCGCTTCCAGCGCCCGCCGCGTGACCTCGTCCACCGGGCCCAGCGAGGAGATCGTACGGACCAGGCCCTGCGACTTGTAGTAGTCGATGATGGGCTCGGTCTGTGTGTGGTAGACCTCCAGCCGCGTACGAACCGTGTCCTCGGAGTCGTCGTCGCGCTGGTAGAGCTCGCCACCGCAGACGTCGCAGACACCCTCGACCTTCGGCGGGTTGTACGCGACGTGGAAGACGTGGGACGAGTCGTTGCGGCAGATACGGCGGCCCGCGATCCGCTTGACGACCTCTTCCTCCGGGACCTCCAGGTCGAGTACCGCGTCGAGCTTGATGCCCTCGTTCTTCAGCAGCTCGTCGAGCGCCTCGGCCTGCGAGACATTGCGCGGGAAACCGTCCAGCAGGAAGCCGCGCGCGGCGTCCGGCTGCTCCATGCGGTCCTTGGCCATGGCGATGGTGACCTCGTCGGGGACGAGGTTGCCTGCGTCCATGTACGACTTCGCGAGCTTCCCGAGCTCCGTCTGCTGGCTGATGTTGGCCCGGAACAGGTCGCCGGTGGAGATGTGCGGGATCTTCAGCTTCTCGGCGAGGCGAACGGCTTGCGTTCCCTTACCGGCACCCGGCGGCCCGACGAGGACGATTCGCATCAGCGGAGGAACCCTTCGTAATTGCGCTGCTGAAGCTGGCTCTCGATCTGCTTCACCGTCTCAAGACCCACACCCACGATGATCAGGATGCTGGTCCCGCCGAACGGGAAGTTCTGGCTTGCCCCAAAGCCAACCAACGCCATCGTCGGTACGAGAGCGATCAGCCCCAGATACAGCGAACCCGGCCAGGTGATCCGGTTGAGCACGTACGAGAGGTACTCAGCGGTCGGTCGGCCAGCCCGGATGCCCGGGATGAAGCCACCATACTTCTTCATGTTGTCGGCTACTTCTTCGGGGTTGAAGGAGATAGCGACATAGAAGAACGCGAAGAAAACGATGAGCAAGAAGTACGAAGCGATGTAAATCGGGTGGTCACCCTTGGTCAGATTCGTGGTGACCCACTGCTTCCAGCCCGAGTTGCCGCCGGCGAACTGCGCCACGAGCGCCGGAATGTACAGCAGCGACGAGGCGAAGATGACCGGGATCACACCGGCCTGGTTCACCTTCAGCGGGATGTACGTCGACGTACCGCCGTAGGACCGGCGGCCGATCATGCGCTTCGCGTACTGGACCGGGATCCGGCGCTGGGCCTGCTCGACGAAGACCACCAGGGCGACCATGACCAGGCCGACAGCGATGACGGTGCCGAACTCGATCCAGCCGCCGGCCAGGGTGCCCTGCTTCTTGATGGCCCACAGCGCGGACGGGAAGGTCGCGGCGATCGAGATGAACATCAGGATCGACATGCCGTTGCCGATACCGCGGTCGGTGATCAGCTCACCGAGCCACATGACGACGGCAGTACCGGCGGTCATGCAGATGACCATCGTGATGGTGCTGAAGATCGCCTGGTCCGGCACGATGCTGGAGGCGACCGTGCAGCCGGAGAAGAGGGCGCCGCTGCGGGCGGTGGCGACCAGGCCGGTGCCCTGCAGGATGGCGAGGGCCACCGTCAGGTAACGGGTGTACTGGGTGATCTTCGTCGTGCCCGCCTGGCCCTCCTTCTTCAGGGCTTCCAGGCGCGGAATGACCACGGTCAGCAGCTGAAGAATGATGCTGGCGGTGATGTACGGCATGATGCCGAGCGCGAAGATCGTGATCTGGAGCAGCGCGCCACCGCTGAACATGTTGACGAGACCGAACAGGCCCTGGTTGCCGGAGGCCTCGTTCACACACGTCTGGACGGCTTTGTAGTTGACGCCGGGGATCGGGATATGGGTACCGACCCTGTAGACCACGATGATGGCCAGCGTGAAGAGCAGTTTCTTGCGCAGGTCGGGCGTCCTGAACGCCCGGGCGAACGCGGTGAGCACGGTGCCTCCTGCGACCCCCGCGCAACTGCGTCAAGGGTGACGGTCTTGAGGTTCGACGAATAAGGAAAAAGGACAGCGCAGACCACCTTACCGGCGACCACGCCCCCTAGGAACGACCAACCGGGGATACCCCACTGTGAGGGTATCCCCGGTCGGGATCGCTTACGTCATCGATGACGTCCGAGATGCTCAGACGAGCTCGGTGACGGTGCCGCCGGCGGCGGTGATCTTCTCCTTGGCGGAGCCGGAGACGGCGTCGACCGTCACCTGCAGCGCCACGGAGACCTCACCCTGGCCGAGGACCTTGACGAGGCTGTTCTTGCGAACGGCACCCTTCGCGACGAGCCCCTCGACGGTGACCTCGCCACCCTCCGGGTACAGCGCGGACAGCTTGTCGAGGTTCACGACCTGGTACTCGGTCTTGAACGGGTTCTTGAAGCCCTTCAGCTTCGGGAGACGCATGTGGAGGGGCATCTGGCCACCCTCGAAGCGCTCCGGAACCTGGTAACGGGCCTTCGTGCCCTTGGTACCACGACCGGCCGTCTTACCCTTCGACGCCTCACCACGACCGACACGGGTCTTGGCGGTCTTGGCGCCGGGGGCGGGACGGAGGTTGTGGATCTTGAGCGGGTTCTGCTCCGCCATGATCAGTCGACCTCCTCGACCGTCACGAGGTGGCGGACGGTGTGCACCATTCCGCGGAACTCGGGGCGGTCCTCCTTGACGACCACGGTGTTGATCCCCTTGAGACCAAGCGACCGCAGGGTGTCACGGTGGTTCTGCTTGCTGCCGATGTACGACTTCGTCTGCGTGACCTTGAGGCGAGCCATTACGCACCCGCCCCGGCACGTGCACGAAGGAGAGCCGCGGGGGCGACGTCCTCGAGCGGCAGACCGCGGCGGGCCGCGATCTCCTCGGGACGCTGCAGGCCCTTGAGGGCCGCCACGGTCGCGTGCACGATGTTGATCGCGTTGTCGGAGCCCAGGGACTTCGACAGGATGTCGTGAACGCCGGCGCACTCCAGCACGGCACGCACCGGGCCACCGGCGATGACGCCGGTACCGGGGGAAGCCGGCTTGAGCAGGACGACGCCCGCAGCCTTCTCACCCTGAATGGGGTGAGGGATGGTGCCCTGGATACGGGGGACCTTGAAGAAGTGCTTCTTGGCCTCCTCGACACCCTTGGCGATGGCGGCCGGCACCTCCTTGGCCTTGCCGTAACCGACACCCACGGTGCCGTCACCGTCGCCCACCACGACCAGCGCGGTGAAGCTGAAGCGACGACCACCCTTCACAACCTTGGCGACGCGGTTGATCGCGACAACGCGCTCAACGTACGCGGTCTTCTCGGCGGCAGCAGCGCCGCCGTCACGGCCCTTCCGGTCCCGCCGCTCGCCGCCACCGGCACCGCCACCGCGGCGCTGGGGTCCAGCCATTGGATTACCTCTCTCTTTCCGCTAGCTACAAGCGGCTCAGAACTTGAGCCCGGCTTCGCGGGCGGCGTCCGCCAGGGCAGCGATGCGCCCGGCGTACTGGTTGCCACCACGGTCGAACACCACGGCCTCGACACCGGCGGCCTTGGCACGCTCGGCGACCAGGGCGCCGACCTGCTTGGCCTGCGCGGACTTGTCACCCTCGCCACCGCGGACCGAGGTGTCCAGAGTGGACGCCGACGCCAGGGTGTGACCCTTGATGTCGTCGATCACCTGGGCCACGATGTGGCGGTTCGAGCGGGTAACGACCAGACGGGGACGCTCCGCCGTACCGCCGATCCGCTTACGGATCCGGATGTGACGGCGCTTGATCGCGGCGCGCTTGTAGGCGTCGCCCTTAAGGATCTTCTGTCCGTATGCCATGGCTTACTTACCCGCCTTTCCGACCTTGCGGCGGATGACTTCGCCCTCGTACTTGACGCCCTTGGCCTTGTACGGGTCGGGCTTGCGCAGCTTGCGGATGTTGGCCGCGACCTCGCCGACCTTCTGCTTGTCGATGCCCTCGACCGAGAACCGGGTGGGGTTCTCGACCTTGAAGCTGATGCCCTGGGGGGCCTCGACGAGGATCGGGTGGCTGTAACCGAGCGCGAACTCGAGGTTCGAACCCTTGGCGGTCACGCGGTAACCGACGCCGCTGATCTCGAGCTTCTTCACGTAACCCTGGGTCACGCCGGTGATCATGTTCGCCACCAGCGTGCGGGACAGGCCGTGCAGGGCCTTGCTCTGACGCTCGTCGTTGGGGCGGGTGACGTTCAGAACGCCGTCCTCACCCTTGGCGATCTCGATCGGCGCAACGACGGTGTGGGTCAGCGAGCCCTTGGGGCCCTTGACCGACACCGTCTGGCCGTCGATGGTGACGTCCACGCCGGCGGGAACCGTGATGGGGAGCTTGCCAATGCGCGACATAGCTGTTTCCTCCGTTCCCTTCTGCTACCAGACGTAGGCGAGAACTTCTCCGCCTACGCCCTTCTTGCCGGCCTGCTTGTCGGTGAGGAGCCCGTGCGACGTGGAGATGATCGCCACGCCGAGGCCGCCCAGCACCTTGGGCAGGGAGGTGGACTTCGCGTAGACCCGGAGACCGGGCTTGGAGATCCGCTTGATGCCCGCGATGGAGCGCTCACGGTTGGGACCGAACTTGAGGTCCAGGACGAGGTTCTTGCCGACCTCGGCGTCCTCGACCTTCCAGCCCGTGATGAAGCCCTCCTGCTGGAGGATCTCCGCGATGTGAGACTTGATCTTCGATGCCGGCATCGTCACGGTGTCGTGGTATGCCGAGTTCGCGTTCCGCAGACGCGTAAGCATGTCTGCGATCGGATCAGTCATGGTCATGAATTGGCCTTCGGCCTCTCTCGCCGGGGTTTCCAGGTGCCCATCCCTCTCCTCGAACCGAGACGAGGCGGGTGCGGTGCGGTGGACCTACGGCGTAGTAAGCGTCTAATAGCGGGCTTCGCCCGCGGGCGACGTCAGGCGCCCAACCCTCCAAGCCTAAGCCATGGAAGGGTGGGCGCCTGACACGCCCATTGCTTACCGAGAGCTTCGGGAATCCCTGAAAGCGGGGATTACCAGGAGCTCTTGGTCACGCCCGGCAGCTCGCCACGGTGAGCCATCTCACGAAGGCACACGCGGCACAGGCCGAACTTGCGGTACACGGAGTGCGGACGGCCACAGCGCTGGCAGCGGGTGTAGCCACGCACACCGAACTTGGGCTTGCGAGCAGCCTTGGCAATCAGAGCCTTCTTCGCCATCTCGCTCACGCCTCCTTGAACGGGAAGCCGAGGTGACGAAGGAGCGCACGGCCCTCAGCGTCGTTGGTCGCCGTGGTGACCACGGTGATGTCCATGCCCCGGGTACGGTCGATCTTGTCCTGGTCGATCTCGTGGAACATGACCTGCTCCGTGAGACCGAAGGTGTAGTTGCCACGGCCGTCGAACTGCTTGGGGGACAGACCACGGAAGTCGCGGATGCGCGGCAGCGCGAGCGACAGGGTGCGGTCCAGGAACTCCCACATGCGGTCGCCACGGAGCGTGACGTGGGCACCGATCGGCTGACCCTCACGCAGCTTGAACTGCGCGATGGACTTGCGGGCCTTGGTGACGGCCGGCTTCTGACCGGTGATGGTGGTCAGGTCACGGACGGCACCGTCCATGAGCTTGGAGTCACGGGCGGCGTCGCCGACACCCATGTTGACCACGATCTTGACGAGACCGGGGATCTGCATGACGTTCTCGTACTTGAACTCGTCACGCAGCTTGCCCGCGATCTCCTCGCGGTACTTCTGCTTCAGACGCGGAGTCGTGGTGGTAGCCATCAGATGTCCTCACCCGTCCGCTTGGCAACGCGGATCTTGTTGCCTTCGTCGTCGAAGCGGTAACCGACACGCGTGACAACCTTGTTGCCGTCCTTCTCAACGACCAGCTGGACGTTGGAGACGTGGACGGGCGCCTCGGTCGTGACGATGCCGCCGGCCTGCGAACCGCTAGCGGTCGGACCGGCCTTGGTGTGCTTCTTGACCCGGTTGACACCCTCGACCAGGACACGGTCCTCGCGGGGGTAGGCCGCGATGACCTTGCCCTGCTTGCCCTTGTCCTTGCCGGTGATGACCTGGACCAGGTCGCCCTTCTTGATCTTCATGCTTACAGCACCTCCGGAGCCAGCGAGATGATCTTCATGAACTTCTTCTCGCGCAGCTCGCGCCCGACCGGGCCGAAGATGCGGGTGCCGCGAGGGTCACCGTCGTTCTTCAGAATGACGGCGGCGTTCTCGTCGAAGCGGATGTACGAGCCGTCCGGACGGCGGCGCTCCTTGACGGTGCGAACGATGACCGCCTTGACGACGTCACCCTTCTTCACGTTGCCACCCGGGATCGCGTCCTTGACGGTGGCGACGATGACGTCACCGACGCCCGCGTAGCGGCGACCGGAGCCACCGAGCACACGGATGCAAAGGATCTCCTTCGCACCAGTGTTGTCGGCGACGCGCAGTCGCGACTCCTGCTGGATCACGTCTATCTCCTGTGTGTCTGCCGGTTCCCCGGGGGCCGTTCAGGAACGGCCCCCGGAGCCTGGCGGAACTGTCCTGCGAGGGGTGCCCCGCAGGAGAATTACTTGGCCTTCTCGAGGATCTCGACGACGCGCCAGCGCTTCGTCGAGGACAGCGGCCGGGTCTCCATCAGGAGGACACGGTCGCCGACACCCGCGGCGTTCTGCTCGTCGTGCGCCTTGAGCTTGTTCGTACGGCGGATGACCTTGCCGTACAGCGCGTGCTTCACTCGGTCCTCGACGGCGACGACGACGGTCTTGTCCATCTTGTCGCTGACGACGAGACCCTCACGGGTCTTGCGGAAACCGCGTGCCTCGGTTGCGTTCTCAGTCACGTTGCTCTCGCTCATCAGGCGCTCTCCACCGTCTCGATGCCCAGCTCGCGCTCACGCATCAGGGTGTAGATCCGCGCGATGTCCTTACGGACGGCCTTGAGCCGACCGTGGTTCTCGAGCTGACCAGTCGCCGCCTGGAAGCGGAGGTTGAACAGCTCTTCCTTGGCCTCGCGGAGCTTGTTCAGCAGCTCCTCGTTGCCCAGCTCGCGCAGCTCGGACGCCTTGGTACCGGCCGACATCACGCTTCACCTGCCTCGCGCTTGACGATCCGGCACTTCATCGGCAGCTTGTGGGCCGCACGGGTCAGCGCCTCACGGGCGATCTTCTCGTTGGGGTACGACAGCTCGAACATGACCCGGCCCGGGTGCACGTTCGCGATCCACCACTCCGGAGAACCCTTACCGGAACCCATGCGGGTCTCGGCAGGCTTCTTCGTCAGCGGGCGGTCCGGGTAGATGTTGATCCAGACCTTGCCGCCACGCTTGATGTGGCGGGTCATCGCGATACGAGCCGCCTCGATCTGGCGGTTGGTCACGTACGCCGGCGTGAGGGCCTGAATGCCGTACTCGCCGAACGCGACCGTGGTACCGCCCTTGGCCTCACCACGACGCTTCGGGTGGTGCTGCTTGCGGTGCTTGACCCTACGGGGGATCAGCATGACGGTCAGGCCTCCGTTCCGGTGCTCTCAGCAGCCGGAGCGGCAGCGGCCTCGGCCTGGGGGGCCTCGGCAGCGGGAGCCTGCTGCGGCTTGCGACCGCGCCGCTCGCCACCACGGCCACCACGGGCCGGGCGGTCACCAGCGCCACCACCACGGGCCGGGCGGTTGCCGGCACGGGCAGCGGCGTTCTCGGCGCGGACCTCGGCGATGTTCTTGACGTCGCCCTTGTAGATCCAGACCTTCACACCGATACGGCCGAAGGTCGTCTTGGCCTCGAAGAAGCCGTAGTCCACGTTCGCGCGGAGCGTGTGCAGGGGCACACGGCCCTCGCGGTAGAACTCCGAGCGGGACATCTCGGCGCCGCCGAGGCGGCCACCGCACTGGATCTTGATGCCCTTGGCGCCGGCCTTCATCGCCGACTGCATGCTCTTACGCATGGCGCGGCGGAAGGAGACGCGGGAGGACAGCTGCTCGGCGACGGCCTGGGCCACCAGCTGAGCGTCCGTCTCCGGGTTCTTGACCTCGAGGATGTTCAGCTGGACCTGCTTGCCGGTCAGCTTCTCCAGGTCACCGCGGATGCGGTCGGCCTCGGCGCCACGGCGGCCGATGACGATGCCCGGACGCGCGGTGTGGATGTCCACGCGGACACGGTCACGGGTGCGCTCGATCTCCACCTTGGAGATACCGGCGCGCTCCATGCCGGACGTCATCATCCGACGGATGGCGACGTCTTCCTTGACGTAGTCCTTGTACAGCTTGTCGGCGTACCACCGGGACTTGAAGTCCGTGGTGATGCCGAGCCGGAACCCATGCGGGTTAACCTTCTGGCCCATTACCGGGTTCCTTCCTTGCTGCTGACGACCACAGTGATGTGGCTGGTCCGCTTGCGGATCCGGTAGGCACGGCCCTGGGCACGCGGACGGAACCGCTTCAGGGTCGGACCCTCGTCGACGTAGGCCTCGGAAATGACGAGGCTGTCGGCGTCGGTGTGGTCGTAGTTGTGCGCGGCGTTGGCAATGGCGCTGTCGAGCACCTTGCCGACCGGCACGGAGGCTGCCTGCGGAGCGAATCGCAGAACAGCCTGGGCCTCCGTGGCATCCATGCCACGGATGAGGTCCACCACGCGGCGGGCCTTCATGGGCGTGACGCGGATGTACCGCGCCTGGGCCCTGGCTTCCATGGTTGTCCCTTTCAGGTTTCTTTGTCTGAATGCGATCCGCGTTAGCGGCGCTTCGACTTCCGGTCGTCCTTGACGTGACCCCGGAAGGTACGAGTCGGCGAGAACTCGCCGAGCTTGTGACCGACCATCGCCTCGGTGACGAACACCGGGATGTGGATCTTGCCGTTGTGCACCGCGATCGTGTGACCGAGCATCGCCGGGACGATCATCGAGCGACGGGACCAGGTCTTGATGACGTTCTTGGAACCGGCTTCGTTCTGGACATCCACCTTCTTGATCAGGTGGTCGTCGACGAAGGGTCCCTTCTTCAAGCTACGAGGCATCTCAACCCGTCCTTAACGCTTCTTGTTCGTCTTGCGGCGGCGGACGATGTACTTGCTCGACGCCTTCTTGGGTGAACGAGTACGACCTTCCTTCTTGCCCCACGGGGACACGGGGTGGCGGCCACCGGAGGTCCGGCCCTCACCACCACCGTGCGGGTGGTCGACCGGGTTCATGACGACACCACGGACGGTCGGGCGAACGCCCAGCCACCGCTTACGGCCGGCCTTGCCCCAGTTGATGTTCGACTGCTCGGCGTTGCCGACCTCACCGACGGTGGCGCGGCAGCGCGCGTCCACCATGCGGATCTCGCCGGACGGCATACGGAGCGTCGCCATGGCACCCTCACGCGCCAGCAGCTGCACGGAGGCACCTGCGGAGCGGGCGAACTTGGCGCCACCACCGGGACGGAGCTCGATCGCGTGGATCGTGGTACCGACCGGGATGTTGCGGAGGGCCAGGTTGTTGCCCGGCTTGATGTCGGCCCCGGGACCGTTCTCCACGGTGTCGCCCTGCTGCAGGTTGCGCGGGGCGAGGATGTAGCGCTTCTCGCCGTCCGCGTAGTGCAGCAGCGCGATGCGCGCGGTGCGGTTGGGGTCGTACTCGATGTGCGCGACCTTCGCGGGCACGCCGTCCTTGTCGTGACGACGGAAGTCGATCACTCGGAAGGCGCGCTTGTGTCCGCCACCCTGGTGGCGAACGGTCACACGACCGGCGTTGTTACGGCCGCCCTTGCTGTGCAGCGGGCGGACCAGCGACTTCTCCGGCGTGGACCGCGTGACCTCGACGAAGTCGGCGACGCTGGCGCCACGACGGCCCGGCGTAGTCGGCTTGTACTTGCGGATTCCCATTTCTCAGTCCTCGTCCGATATCGGACGATCCGACCCGCTTACGCGGACGGACCGCCGAAGATGTCGATACGGTCGCCCTCGGCGAGGGTCACGATCGCGCGCTTGCTGCCGGCACGCTGACCGAAGCCGGTCTTCGTGCGCTTGCGCTTGCCCTGGCGGTTGATCGTGTTGACCCCGGTGACCTTGACCTCGAAGACCGCCTGGACGGCCTGCTTGATCTGGGTCTTGTTGGCGCCCGGGGCGACGATGAACGTGTACTTGTTCTCGTCGAGGAGCGCGTAGCTCTTCTCCGAGACGACCGGCTTGAGCAGCACGTCACGGGGGTCCGTGAAGGACTTGCTCAGCGGGGTCTCGACGGTGTTCTTGCCCTCGGCGGCGTGGCGACGCGCCTTGGCGACGCGCGCGGCCTTGGCGGCCTTGGCCGCCTTCGAGGCGATGCTCGGGTGACGGGTAGCCATCAGACCTCGGTCCCTTCGGTGTCGTTGGCCTTCGGGCCGGCGACGAAGGACTCGAAAGCGGCCTGGGTGAAGACCACGTCGTCCGAGACGAGAACGTCGTACGTGTTCAGCTGGCCCGGCTCCAGGATGTGGACCTGGGGCAGGTTGCGGGCGGACAGCCACGCGGCCTCGTCGGCGCGGTCGACGACCAGGAGCAGGTTCTTGCGCTCCGAGATCTTGCCGAACAGCGTGCGAGCGGCCTTGGTGCTGGCGTTCTCGCCCTCGACCACGCCGGAGACGACGTGGATGCGGTTGTGGCGCGCCCGGTCGGTGAGGGCGTGACGCAGAGCGGCAGCCTTCATCTTCTTCGGGGTGCGCTGCGAGTAGTCACGCGGCTGCGGGCCGTGGACGACGCCACCGCCGGCGAACTGCGGGGCGCGGGTCGAACCCTGACGGGCGCGACCGGTGCCCTTCTGGCGGTACGGCTTCTTGCCGCCACCACGGACCTCGCCACGGGTCTTCGTCTTGTGGGTGCCCTGGCGGGCAGCGGCCAGCTGTGCGACGACGACCTGGTGAAGCAGCGGAACGCTGACCTTCTCTACGTCGAAGATCTCCGCGGGGAGCTCGACGCTACCGGCCTTCTCGCCAGCGGGCGAAAGGATGTCAACAGTGCTCATCGGTACCTCAGGCCCCCTTGGCCGCGGTGCGGACCAGGACGAGGCCGCCGTTCGGACCGGGAACCGCGCCCTTGATGAGCAGCAGACCCTTCTCCGCGTCAACGGCGTGGACGGTCAGGTTCTGGGTGGTGACCCGCTCGTTGCCCATGCGACCCGCCATGCGGAGGCCCTTGAACACGCGGCCCGGGGTGGCGCAGCCACCGATGGAGCCGGGAGAGCGGTGCTTGCGCTGGGTGCCGTGACCGGCGCCGAGGCCCTTGAAGTTGTGACGCTTCATGACACCGGCGAAGCCCTTGCCCTTGCTCTTGCCGGTGACGTCGACCTTCACGCCGGCCTCGAAGACCTCGGCGGTGACTTCCTGACCGAGGGTGTACTCGGTGGCGTCGGCCGTCCGGATCTCGACGAGGTGACGACGGGGGGTGACGTCGGCCTTCGCGAAGTGACCCTTGAGGGGCTTGTTCACCTTGCGCGGGTCGATCTCGCCGAAGGCGAGCTGGACGGACTCGTAGCCGTCGACGTCGTTGGTACGGACCTGGGTGACGATGTTCGGGCCGGCCTTGACGACGGTGACCGGGACGACACGGTTGTTCTCGTCCCAGACCTGCGTCATGCCGAGCTTCTCGCCCAGGATGCCCTTGATCTGCTTAGCCATTCTCAGATCACCGACCCTCAGAGCTTGATCTCGATGTCGACACCGGCCGGGAGGTCGAGTCGCATCAGAGAGTCAACGGTCTTGGGGGTGGGGTCGAGGATGTCGATCAGGCGCTTGTGCGTGCGCATCTCGAAGTGCTCGCGCGAGTCCTTGTACTTGTGCGGCGACTTGATGACGCAGTACACGTTCTTCTCAGTGGGCAGCGGCACCGGGCCCGCGACCGACGCACCAGTGCGGGTCACCGTCTCGACGATCTTCTTCGCCGAGGAGTCGATGACCTCGTGGTCGTAGGCCTTGAGCCGGATGCGGATCTTCTGTCCCGCCATGGCTACTCAGTAGTCCTGTCTCTTCTTACGCTCCGGAACCCGGCGGATTCCTTCTGCTACCTTCGTTTCTCCGACCCACGAGGTCGGGCGTGTCGCGCTCCCGCTGACACAGATGCCCCTTGTTCGAACATCCCTGCGGGGAATGCACACGGCCCTTCCGGAACCGCAAGCCGGGGGCGGAAGGCCCACCGGGCGCCTGGCCGGTGCTGCACCACACTTCCCGAAAGATTCCCGTACGTCCGCCCCAGTGCTGCCGTGAGGCAGTTAGGACGACGAGTACTGTGGGACTCGCTTCCGGTCCTCCCGGCGGGAGGCGCACAGCATCAACACTCGACCGAGCAACTCCGACAGTCTGCCATAGGGGGCGGGGGCCTGGCCAATCGGGCCGGAGACAATACCCCCAGGGTGACGTAGGTCAAACACGAGGTCGATCCGGGCGCCGGGGCCCGTCACTGCCAGTCCTCGTCCTCGCCGTCCTCGTCGTCGGCGTCAGGGTCGTCCTCGCGCAGCACGACGACGAGCCGGACCGGCGCGTCGGTGTCGCTGTGCTTGACCCCGGCCAGCACGGCCTTGTCCGCGACGGTCCACGCCTGATGGTCGACATAGTCCTCGCCGCCGGTCAGATCCCGGTCGGACTCCTCGAGCCGGGGCCCGAGAACGCCGGACGCCAGCCGCGAGACAACAGCCGGCAGTTCGGCCAGGGCAAGGTCGTACAGCTCTTCGATGTACGTGTCCGGGTCCGGCCGCTCATCATCGACTTGGCGGTACCAGAGAGTGAACTGCACCTCCACAGGCGCGTCCCCCTGAACCCACGCGCTCGCACCGTCGCGCCGCCAGGTGGTCGCCCACGCCTTCGCGGGATTCCTGCGCTCCCCCACCCACCCCTCACCGGCGAGAACTTCCTCCACGGCCTGACCGGTGAGCCCGTCAAGCTCGGACAGCTCACTCAATTCAGCACTTACGTCAACCACGATCTCCGGACGACGCACCCGGTGTCAGGCCCCGAGCGTCCAGTACCGGGAGCCCTTCGGAGGCGCGGGGCGGACCCGCAGGACGGACGGGTCGAAACCCTCGTCGTCGCCCTCGTCGCCGGTGGGCAGGCGTCCGGACGCGTTCGGGTAGTAGTACAGGCCGTACGACCAGTACTCCGGGAACTCGTGGCACATGAGATCGGGGTACGCCGAGATCTGCGCGTCGTGAAAGCGCTCGTTGATCCTGGCCACGGCCTCCGCGCGGGAGACACGGAACCTCGAGATCATCTCGTCCGCGATGTCCCGAAAATACTCAACCATGCCCTGGTCGAGATCCATCAAGAATTCGGTTGTCATGTTGTCGGGGGTCCTCAACCCCCTCCAGTGGTGCCTTGGGCACCTTGAAGTGGATGACAGTCGGCACCCCGCCCTTGTCGTTCGCCAGTTTCTTCGCACTCCAGGGCCTGGCGGGGGTCTTTGGTGACGTAGAAACCGCCCCGGCCGAAGTCCATCTCGCGGGTCGAAGCCGTGATGCCGACGGCTCCGGCTGGCACTGTTGTGCCTCCAGCTAAGCAGCACCTCTCGCGGCCCGTCCAACGCCCGCCAGTCGCGACGTACGTCAAAGTGGAGCGAGATCGTCCGAGAAGGGGGCGGTGTCCTCTCCCCACCGGAACGTGTAGCTTCCCTTAGCCGCATCGAAGGACACACCAAGGCCAAGGTCCGGTAGGTCGAATTGCTGCCTGAGCCAGCCGTCCATGGCCAATGCCGCAACTTCCGACCGGAAATGCGCGAGGGGGAACGTGAATGATGTGACTCTCACGGACAGGCCTTCGGGATATCGGGACATCAGAGCGGGCGCGTGTGCTGCCAAGCCGTAGGACAGCCACGACGCGTCCCGCCAGTGAATTCCTGCGGGCAGGGTCAGGTGTACTTTCCGGTCGATCTGCAGAAAGAACCCGCGCTGGAACTCGTCTCCAGCGCCCGCGGGGGCGTACTCGGCCGTAAGGTCGGCAGCGAGCCCGCCCAGCGGGCTTCGGAAACGGTACTTGAAGGTGCTGCTCACGTCGGATCGGTCCTAGAACTTCAAGAGATGGAAGACTGATTTACTGAAGATGTTCTCCGCCTGCCCCATTCCAGTGGGCGCCCGCACGTAATCGTATTCGTGCGGAAGTCCGTCACCCCAGAGCCTGCTGTGTTTGTCGGCGAATTCAGTCGCCGCGTCCTCACCGATCTCATGCAGGTCGATCCTCTTCATATTATCGAAATCGCTGGCACTGACTCTGAACGGCATGACTTCCACTTCGGCACCGCGCCCCCGAAGTCGTTCGGCGTAACGTTGGGCATCAGCGCGCGACTCCCATGAGTAAACCCCTTCCCCATAATGACCGCGATTCTCGGCGGTGGGCCATGGAGTCCCATCGCCGCGCAGGCGCCTGGCGTTCTCCGCGTCCTGGACGGTGAAGAACTCATGGTAATCCGGGGCCAGTCCCAGGCTGTCGGACCGGGTGTGGGGGGTGGGGACGTAGGTAAGCGGGTTCGGTGCGGGTTCGAGGCCCAGCGGATCGGGGGAGAGATACCGCGCGCTTTCCGGATCGTAGTGCCGGAAGTAGTTGTAATGCAGCCCGGTCTCCGGGTCGAAGTACTGGCCCGGGAACCGGAGTGGCGTGTACGCGGTGCTCCCGGCGGCCCAGACTGTGCTCCCCCACACGGTGCTCCGTGTCCGCCACGCGATCTCACCGGCCTCATCGACGAGCTCCCGCGGCGCGCCGATGAGATCGGTGACTATGGCGAAGAAGCGCAGGTCGATGTCCCCCTGCGGACTCTGTCCGGTAGGCCGCTCCGTGATCCGCTCGCTCTGGCTGACCGGCCGGCGCCCCTGGTAATCCCAGGTGAGCGTGACGAGATGCGGCAGGTCGTCGCTGAGGGTGGTCTGTTCGCAGAGGGTCGTACCGTCCCAGGTGAAGTCAGTACGCTCGACGGCTCGTTCGCCGTCGGCGTCCATGCGCATTTTGGCGATTCGGCGCCCGAGCGGGTCGTAGGCGTAGCGCCACAGTGTGCCGTCGGGAGTACGTACGGCCGTCAGGCGGTCTTCCGCGTCCCAGGTGTAGCGCCATGTGTCGGGCTTGCGGGAGAGACGGGTCCGCTGCCGCAGGGTGACGCGGCCGAGGGCGTCGTGCTCGTACCGCACCCGGCCCGCATGCGTGATCCTCGTTCCGCTGTACGCGCGTTCGCCGGTCGCCTCGTGACCGGGATGCGAGGCCGGCCAAGCCGCGTAGGTCTGGTTTCCGGCCTGGTCATAGGCATACGACTCCGACCAGTTGGATGCGTGCACGGCAGTGACCCGACCCAGCGGATCCAGATCGAACCGTTGCGGACCCGCGAGCTGGTCATCGATGCCTGCCAGTGCGCCGTCCGCACGGTAGCTGTACGAACGCCGTTGCACCGATTCACCGTCCCCACCCCTTATCGACTGGAGGGTGAGACGCCCCGACGCGTCGAAGGTGTGCGCCAGCGTGAGCACGCTCCCGATCCGCCGGCTGGTCTCGCGACCGACTTCGTCGTATCCGAAATCGATGCTCCGGCCCGACGAGGTGAGTCGGGCGGGACGTCCGACTTCGTCGTACGACCACGCACTCAGCGCCCCCGCGGGCGTTGCACGGCGGGTGCGCCGCCCCACCTCGTCGTGGCTGTGGACGACGGCACGTCCGTTGACGCTCTCGGAGACGAGGCGGCCCAGTGGGTCCCGGCGCAACACGAGCGTGGCGTCGGGGCCCGCCGCTTCGGCGAGCTCGCCGACGGCGTCGTAGACGAAGGTGGTCACCTGACCGTGGGCGTCCTTGCGCGTGACCCTCCCCAGAACGTCCCGCTCGTAGTGGACCGTCTGGCCCAAGGAGTCGGTACGGGAGCAAAGGCGGCCCGCGACATCGTGGGTGTAGGTGAGGACACGATCGTCGAAATCCTTCTCGGACACGAGTCGTCCGGCCGCGTCATATGTGTAGGACCAGCGCAGCCCCTGGGGGTTGGTGACAGTCGTCAGGCGCAGCCCGGCGTCGTACGTGAAGTCGTAGCGCGCTCCGTCCGGGCCGGTGCGCGCGGCGAGGAGGTCGAAGTGCGTGTATTCGTAGCGCGAGACCGCCCCAGTCCGGTCGATGTGAGCGGTGCGGTTGCCCTCCCCGTCGAATTCCCAGGCCTCCACCGAGCCGTCCGGGGCGATCCGCTCAGCGAGTCGTCCCTCCACCGTCCACCCCAGCCGGGTCACGGCCCCCGACGCGTCGGTGATCACGGTGGGCCTGCCGAAGGTGTCCCGTGCACAACTCGTCACCGCCCCCGATGGATCGGTGATCGACAGTGGTAGCCCGGCCGAGTCGCAGAGGATCCCCGTGACACCGCCCAGGGGATCGACGATCGAGGTGAGGCGCCCCTGCCCGTCGTAGGTGAAGCGGGTGGTGTTGTCTGTCGGGTCGGTGACCGAGGTGCGGTTGCCGCGGTCGTCGTACGTCTGTCGGTGGGTCAGGCCGTCGGGGCCGGTCACCGTTACGGGAAGGAGGAGTTCGTTGTACTCCGCCCGCGTCTCGTGGCCATCGGGGCGAGCGATCCTGACCGGCTGGTTGTACTCGTTGTTCGTCAACCGAGTGGCGCGACCGAGGGCGTCGGTCCAGGACAACAGCTGGTGACGCTCGTCGTACTCGGTCCTGGTCACCCCTCCCAGTGGATCCATCTCGGCGATGACTTGGCTGTTGGTGTTGATGACGAAGCGGGTGGTGGCACCTTCGGCGGTGGTGAGGGTGGTGATGTGGCAGTCGGGCCAGGCGGGGTCGGTGGTGTCGTAGTCGAGGGTGATGGTGATGTGACCGGCTTGGCCGCCTTCGGCGATGCAGCGGTCGCGGTCGTCGTACGTGTACGCGTACCGGCTGTTGTTGGTGTCGGTCCAGGAGGTGACGCGCAACCGGTCGTCGTAGGTGAAGCGCAGGGGCAGGCCGGAAGAGTTGACGGTCTCGGTGAGGTTGCCGTCGGTGTAGCCGTAGCGCTTGATGACGATGTCCGAGCCGTCGTCGGCGGCTCCGGCCAAGGAGAGGGCGGTGACCCGGCCCTCGTCGGTGGTGATGCGCAGGTGGTAGCCGCCGGAGTGGCGGATGGCGAGTGGGGTGCCGTGCTCGTCGTGGTCAAAGGTGAGGGTGTGCTGGTTGCGGTCGGTGATGCCGGTGAGCAGGGCGGTGCCCTCGGTGGTGGGGCGGGCGAAGTGGTGGGTGTGGCCGGTGAGGGGGTCGGTGATGCGGTACCCGCCGTCATCCTGACGGGTCAGGGGCCAGCGGGGTCCGGCTTCGGGCAGGACCGGGGTGTGGGGCGCGGCGGGGTGCGGATACGACAGCAGCAGGCCGTCCTCGGTGACGTACACGACGCCTTGCGCATCGATCTCCAGGCGCTGGTCGAGGGTGGAAGCCCAGCCGGGGCCGAACCACCAGCCGCAGCGGTAGTCGGAGGCGACCCGGCGGGTGAAGGCCAGCGGGAGGATGCCGGGCAGTTCGATGTCGGTCTGCGGGAGGTACATCGCGCCGGTAGCCATGTCGACCGGGTCGCTGCCCTTGGAACGCACCGCGCTCTTCAGCCGGTTGAAGGCGCCCTCGGCCCCGTCGGCAAGCATGCCGCGTGCGTTCTTGCCGAGCCCCTTCACGGCGAGGCTCATGGCCTTCATGCCGCCGCGGAGGTTCTTCATCTCCTTCAGCCCCTTGGCTATCTTGCCGAGGCTGGTGATGCCCTTGCCGCC
>NZ_JBEXWP010000050.1:0-21006 GCF_040629895.1 Streptomyces sp. NPDC005866 | reverse complement strand
CGTCGCGCAAGTCAGCGAGCGCTGGCTGCAGGAGTGCTTCCGCCGGCAGGTCGGCATGTCACCGATGTCCTATCTGCGCGAGGTCCGCATGGAACGGGTGCGTGCGGAGCTCACCGAGGCGGACCCGGCCGGCCGCTACGGCCACTGGGCCTGGCGCGGACTCACGGCGTACTTCGGCGGCTTCCTCGCCATGGTCCCGTTCATCACGCTCAGCTTCTACGTGGGTCCGGTGACGAAGGCACTGGGCGGCGCCGATCTCGCGTTCGTCGTCGGCCTGCTCGCCTCCGGTCTGCTCTACTACTTCCTCGCGTGCACCGGCGAGGACGGCTTCGCTCCGGTCGTCCGCAGGAGGGACCACGCCGGAGTGTCGTAGGCACTGTCCCACCGCGGACCTCGCGGCGCGGGTGAACCCCAAGCGCCCGGTCTCCCCACACGCCCGGCCGCAACAGCGGCCGGACGTCGTGCTGTTTCCACGAGTCAGAGCACGTTTCGAGGCCGCCGGCTCCGCCCGCTCCCGACTCCCCGTCCGGTCAGCCCCACTCCCGGTCCCACCAGCCCCAAAGCGATCCAGATTTTCCTCTGAAGCGGGTTTCGCAGGTTCGAATCCTGCCGGGGGCACAGACAGAAGGGGTGGCTCAGGAGGATTGCCTCCCGAGTCGGCCCTTTGTGCTGCTCCGCGCCACTGTTGCGTCGCCGCACTCGTCGTTGCTCGCAGGCGGGGACGTCCCCGTTCAGGGACTTGTACCTCCGCCTCACCGCAGTACCGGTCACGCTCCGCAGGCCCAGCCGACGCGCGACCGAGCTCTACCGCTGGTACGCCCGGCCCGTCACCCGCCCGGCTGCTCGCCGCGGTCAGGGCCCTGCCGTGACGCGGTCACCACCTCTACGCGTCCTTCGCCTGCACTGGAAGCCGGCTCGCGATGCGGCCCTCACTCTCGACGAGCAGGCCCCGCTGCACCCGCCAGCGCCGCACCAGGCCCCCCGACACGGGGATGTCGACCTGATGAGCTCCGAGATGGGCCGTCCGCCGTCGGCGACCACCGCTTCCGATGAGTCGTGGCTTGCACCGACAGGTCTATTGGGTTCTCCGGCTTTGGTACTGCTGGGCGGAGGAAAGAGGGGGTCTGTGACCGGAACCTGGACTGTGTCGAGGTTCCGAACACTCCAGCGGATGTGCAGGCGGAGGCACGATGGCACACATCACCACCCCACAGCCCCTGACCGTCCTGCCCCAGGGACCGAATGCAGTGCCACCGGTTCTGCCGGAAGCCCATGTCATCGGCGCCGATCCCTTCCTTCTCAGCAGCGTGATCGGGTCCGCCCGGGCCACCGCGCTGGACACCGCCTTCCGCGACGTGAGGGAAGCGCTCTCCGGCCGCCGGGTCATCGATGTGAACTCGACGATGAACGGTGGCGGTGTGGCGGAGATGCTGCATCGGCTGCAGCGATACGCCCGTGGTGCGGGGCTCGACGCCCGGTGGTTCACCATGCGGGGCGATCCCGCCTTCTTCGCCTTGACCAAGCAGTTGCATCACTTCCTGCACGGAGCTGACGCCTCCGGACCACCGCTCGACCGGGCCGGAGCCCAGCATTACGCGGCGGTCTGCGAGGCCAACGCACGAGCCCTGATGAGTGCCGTACGGCCGGGAGACGTGGTCACCCTCCACGATCCGCAGGCCGCGGGTCTCGTCGCTCACCTGCGGCGGGCGGGGGCGCGGGTGGTCTGGCGGTGCCATGTCGGCACGGACGCCGGCAACTGGTACTCGGAGCGGGCATGGGCGTTTCTGCGGCCCTGGCTGGAGACGGCGGATGCCTACGTGTTCTCCCGGGCGCAGTATGTTCCCGGCTGGCTCGCCGGGGGTCCGGTTTCCGTGATCCGGCCGTCGATCGATCCGCTGTCGGCCAAGAACCGGCCCCTTGCCCTCTCGGAGGCCTCGGCGATCCTGAGCCGGATCGGGCTGCGTGCGCATACGGACCGGGACGGGCCGGCGATCTACCGGCGAAGTGACGGTTCGATGAGCCGGATACAGCGGGATCCGACCGTCCTGTGCAGTGCCTCACCGCCACCCGCCGATGCGCCACTCATCGTGCAGGTCTCCCGCTGGGACCCGCTGAAGGACATGGCCGGCGTGCTCACGTCCTTCGCGGATGCCGGCGGCAGTATGGACGGAGCCCACCTGGCCCTGGTGGGCCCGGATGTCAACGGTGTCGTCGACGACCCGGAAGGCGGGCGGGTCTTCGCGGAGTGTGCGGCGCTGTGGCACCGGCTGCCCGACCGGGTGCGCACTCGAGCGCACCTGGCGTGCCTGCCGATGGCCGATGCCGAGGAGAACGCGATGATCGTCAATGCCCTGCAGCGTTCGGCGGCGGTGGTGACGCAGAAGAGCCTGGCGGAGGGATTCGGCCTGACCGTCACGGAGGCCATGTGGAAGGGACGCCCGGTCGTAGCCAGCGCCGTTGGTGGCATCCGTGACCAGATCGAGCACGGAGTTCACGGCATTCTGCTCGACGATCCCCACGACGGAGTGTCCTTCGCCACGCAGACCAGCAGCCTGGTCGGTGATCGGTACCTGGCGAACGTACTGGGGGCCGGTGCCCGGCGCCGGGTTCGGGAGAACTTCCTGGACGACCGTCAACTACTGCAACAGACGTCGCTCTACCGGGAGGTGGCCCGAGTGTGACCCGGCCGGCCCGTGGGCGCTGTCTCCCTCCCGCCGCAACGCCCGCGCGGCCTCCGGCCCGCACGATCACCCCGTTCGGGAGCGGGGCCGAGAAGAACACGAGGAGAGAGCTCATGGATTACGAGACCTTCATCGACACCGTGTCCCGCCGGTCCCAGGTTCCCCGGGACAAGGCTGAGACCCTCAGCCGTGCCACTCTGGAAACCCTGGCCGAGCGGCTCACCCGGGGCGAGGCGGATGATCTCGCCTCGGAGCTGCCCAAGCCGCTGAAGACAGCCCTCATCGCCCCGACCCCGGAGGCGGAGGGATTTGGACTGGACGAGTTCGTCAACCGAGTGAGCCGGCGTTCCGGTATGAGTCCGAACGAGAGCCGCGAGGGAGTGCGTGCGGTACTGAGCACCCTGCGCGACGCGGTCAGCGGCGGCGAGTTCCGTCACGTCCTGGCTCAGCTGCCCCGGGAGTTCGGCGAACTCGCCGGCGCCAGGGGCTAGGGAGGGCGACATGACTGATGAGGTCAGCGGAATCGTCGAGGAGAACGAACCGGCCGTGCTCACCCCGGCCACCGTCACCTTGGTCGAGGGTCCGACGTTCTGCGTCTCGAGCGTCTCCGGGGACATGGACGCCGAGGTCCCGCAGGGGCTGTTCTTCCGGGACATGCGAGTCATCTCCGACTGGCAGGTGCGGGTGGACGGCCTCCGCCCGCACCACCTGACCGTCATGGCCCACGACCCCTACCGCACGACGTTCCTGGCCCGCGTGCCGCCCCACGGCGCACAGAGCGAACTGCTGGTGGAACGCACACGCTATGTGGGTGAGGGGATGCGCGAGGACCTCAGGCTGCGCAACCTGAGCACTCGGGCGATGACCGTGGCGGTCTCCCTCGACATCGGCGCCGACTTCGCCGACGTCTTCGCCGTCAAGGAAAGCCGAGTACGTCCACAGGGCGAAGTGACGGCCACGCCCGAAGGCCCGGTCCTGGAGCTCGACCTTCGTTCCGGTTCCGCATGGCGCGGCGTACGGGTGGAGAGCGAGGACGGCCGCGCCCGGCCGGACGGCCTGGACTTCCGGGCCGAGGTGCCGGCTCGCGGCCAGTGGCGCACCAGTGTGCTGGTGCGGCCCAGCGTCGGCCAGGAGCACGCCAGGGGCGTCTTTCCGGTAGGCGTGGAGCCGGCTGAGTCCGGACCGGCGCGCCGACTGCGGGCCTGGCGCGAGAGTGCTCCGCGCATCACGGAGATCGAGGACCCTGAGCTGCACCGGACACTGCGGCGCAGCCTGGAGGATCTGGGCGCGCTGCGCATCTACGATCCGGCGCACCCGGAGGACACGGCGGTGGCCGCCGGTGCGCCCTGGTTCATGGCCCTGTTCGGCCGGGACTCGCTGCTGTCCTCCTATATGGCTCTGTCTCTGGACCAGAACCTGGCCCTGGGGACCCTGCAGACCCTGGCGCGCGCTCAGGGCCAGAGGGTCGACCCCGACACCGAGGAACAGCCGGGACGCATCCTGCACGAGACCCGTTTCGGCCTGGACTTCCCGCTGGCACGCGGCGGCGGCAGCGTGTACTACGGGACCGCCGACGCCACACCGCTGTTCGTGATCGTCCTCGGTGAGCTCAGCCGGTGGGGCATTGCCCCCGAGGCCGTCGAGTCCCTGCTGCCGCACGCCGACCGGGCGCTCGAGTGGGTCGAGAAGTACGGCGACCGAGACGGTGACGGCTTTGTGGAATACCAGCGGATGACCGCGAACGGTCTGCTGAACCAGGGGTGGAAGGACTCCTACGACGGTATCAACTTCGCCGACGGCAGCCTGGCCGAGCCGCCGATCGCCCTGTGCGAGGTGCAGAGCTACGTCTACGCGGCCTATGTCGTCCGGTCGCACTTCGCTCACGAGGCCGGTGACCTCAAGGCGGTCGACTACTGGTGCGGCCGGGCTGCTGCGTTGAAGGAGGCCTTCAACGAGCGGTTCTGGCTGCCCGAGCGGGGCTGGTACGCCGTCGGTCTCGACCGCGACAAGCGGCCCATCGACGCGCTGGCCTCCAACATGGGCCATTGCCTGTGGACCGGGATCGCCGACCGCGACAAGGCCGAGCAGGTGGCCGAGCGGCTGCTGTCCCCGGAGATGTTCACCGGCTGGGGGGTGCGCACCCTGGCTACGACGATGGGTGCGTACAACCCGATGAGTTACCACAACGGGTCGGTGTGGCCGCACGACAACGCGATCCTGGCCACCGGGCTGATGCGCTATGGCTTCGTCGACCAGGCCCAGCGGGTGGCCACCGGCATCCTCGATGCCGCCGAAGCCTTCGGCGGCCGGCTTCCCGAGCTGTTCTGCGGCTTCGATCGCGGTGACTATGTCGCGCCGGTGCCCTATCCCACCTCCTGCTCCCCGCAGGCCTGGGCGGCCGCCACCCCGGTCCAGCTGCTGCGGGCGCTGTTGCGCATCGACCCGTGGATTTCGCACCGCCAGGTATGGGTGGCACCGGCGTGGCCCGCCCGCTATGGACGCCTGTCCATTCACAACATCCCCCTGGCCGGTGGGCGCGTGGAACTGGAGGTCGACGGCGCGTCGACCCGCATCACGGGGCTGCCCGACGACGTGGAGATCGTGCACCAGCCCCGCCGGCCGGCTGCTCCCGCGCCCAACCACCACGAGCGGCCACCCGGCCCCGGCACGTCAACCGGCGCTCGGTCGCCCCAAGGGCAGGCCCTATGAGCCCCGAACCACCGCTCGACATCGCCATGATCGCCACGCCCTGGTTCTCCCTGCCGCCTCTGGCCTACGGCGGGATCGAGGCGATGTGTGCCGAACTCGTCGACGGCCTGGTCGAACTGGGGCATCGGGTGACCGTCATCGGCGTGGGCCGTAATGGGACCAAGGGCCGGTTCATCGCCACTGACGACAGTCCCGCGGGTGCGCAGAGGCTCGGGAGTTCGGGCCCGGAAGTCCTGCACGCCGCGCTTGCGGCACGCGTGCTGCGTTCCCTCGATCCCGATGTGATCCACGACCACAGCACTGTCGGCCCGCTCCAAGCCGGACAGCGCCGGGCGCCGACCGTGGTCACCGCGCACGGCCCCGTCTCCGGCGAGATGGGCCGCTACTACCGAGCCCTCGGTGACACGGTGCACCTGGTGGCGATCTCACGCGCGCAGCAGGCGCAGGCTCCGGACATCCCTTGGCGCGGACACGTGCACAACGCGCTGCGCACTGCCCGCTATCCCTTCCGTGACCGCAAGGGGAACCAAGTGCTGTTCCTCGGCCGGATCGCCGCGGACAAGGGTGTCCATCTGGCCATCGACGCGGCCCGGGAGGCAGGGCTGCCGCTCACCATCGCCGGCTGCTGCACCGACCCCGCCGAGCAGCCGTACATCGAGAGGGAAGTCCGGCCACGGGTGGGCGAGGACGTGCGCTGGCTCGGGGAGGCCGACCGGCGCACCAAGCTCGACCTCCTGGCGAGCGCCCGCTGCCTCCTCTTTCCCGTCCAGTGGGAGGAACCCTTCGGGATGGTGATGATCGAGGCGATGGCCTGCGGCACGCCGGTCGTCGCACTCCGCCGCGGAGCGGTGCCCGAGATCGTCGAGGAGGGCGTCACCGGCTTCGTCCGTGATCACCCCGCCGAACTGGCCGAGGCGGTGCGCTCGGTGGATCGGCTGGATTCCCGCGCCTGCCGAGGACGAGTCCGCCGTCACTTCGACACAGAACAGATGGCCGCCGCCTACGCCGCTCTGTACCAGCATCTCCGGGGCGGCCACCCCGGCGAGGAACGGACCGCCCGTATGACCCCTCTACTGCGCTAGATGTGCTCAAGCCCGCGTACGCCGCTTGAGCCGTGTGTTCACGTCCGCGAGGTTGCGGTCACTGATCGCACGGATGCGCTGGAGTCGGTAGCGCAGCGTGCTGCGATGGTCGTGCCGTACTGCTGTCGCGATTGACGGCGCACTTCCACGGCAGCTGCGCGACGGCCCAAGAGCGGACCTGCGCGAGCCGAGTCCGGGGCGGGTGGTCTGTGACTGCCGAAGCACCCCCAGGGCGGCGACCTCAGGGGTAGAGCTTCTTCTGCTCGGCCAGCATCGCTACATACTTCTCAATTCGTCGCACCCGGGTCGCGGGCTTCTTGACGTCCTGGACGCGGTACAGGATCGCGTAGCGGTTCTGGCCGTCCAGCGTCGCGAAGAACTCCGCCGCGGCCGGGTTCGCCGCCAGGGCCGCGGCCAGATCGTCCGGCACCGACGCGCTCTTCGCCCCGTCGTACGCGGCGTCCCAGCGGCCATCCGCCTTGGCGCGCTCGACCGCGGCCAGCCCAGCCGGCTGCATGCGCCCGTGTTCGAGTAGGGCCGCGACCTTGTCGCGGTTTGCCTTCGACCACTTGCTCTTCGGCTTGCGTGGCGTGAACCGCTGCAGCCAGTTCCAGTCGTCGAACTTGCCCTTCTGCCCGTCGATCCAGCCGTAGCACAGTGCCACGTCGAGGGCCTGTGCGTAGTCCAGAGCCACGACGCCGTGGGCCTTCTTCCTGAGCTTCAGCCAGATCCCGGTCGAGGAGGAGTGGTGTTCGCTCAGCCAGGACTCGAATGCTTCTGCCGATTCGAACGAAATGATCTCCAAGTCGTCAAACACCTCAGTAGTGAAGCACGCACCAACTGATGCGCGATGCCTTCAGGTCGGTGAAGCCGTGCTCGTTGGCTGCGCGCCCGTGGCTGGCCGGCTTGTTTGCCTGCTTCTGGGCGCGCCGGGAAGCGGGGAGGGGCGGTCGGTATCCCGGCTCGATGTCATGCCTTGTGTTACTCTCATGCGTTTGCGTGGTCGTCGCGGTGGGCGATTCTGCCTGTTCGGTTCCGCTAGTGCGTGGGCTGTGCTGTTCAATCCTGCCGGGCCTTCCTCGGTACGTTCCCCTGCGGAAGGCTGTTCATGAAGCATCCCGATGACTCCGGCATCGCTCACGGCGATCTCGCCCAGCCCGAGGCCACGGCCCCGGCGCTGCCCCCGGTCGTCTCCTTCGCCGGTCTGAAACTGCCGGTGGAGGTGCTGCGGACACTGAGCGGACTCGGGGTGCGCGAACCCTTTCCGATCCAGGCCGCCACACTGCCCGACGCCCTGGAGGGGCGCGACGTCCTGGGACGCGGGCGCACCGGATCGGGCAAGACGCTCGCTTTCGGCCTGGCCCTGCTGACCCGTACGGCCGGGCGGCGCGCCGAACCGAAGCATCCCCTCGCTCTGATCGTTGTGCCCACCCGGGACCTGGCCCAACAGGTCACCCAGGCGCTGGCTCCGTACGCCGAGGCACTGCGGCTGCGGATGGCCACGGTCGTCGGCGGCATGTCGATCGGCCGGCAGGTCGCCGAGCTGCGTCAGGGAGCCGAGGTGGTCGTCGCCACCCCCGGACGCCTGCACGACCTGATCGAGCGCAAGGCCTGCCGCCTGCAACGGGTGAGGATCACCGTGCTGGACGAGGCCGACCAGATGTGCGACTTGGGGTTCCTGCCGCAGGTTGTCGACGTCCTCGACCAGGTGCACCCCGACGGTCAGCGGATGTTGTTCTCGGCCACTCTGGATCGCGACGTCGATCAGCTGGTCCGCCGCTACCTCCACGATCCCGTCGTCCACTCGGTCGACCCGTCCGCGGGCACGGTCACGACGATGGAGCACCACGTTCTGGTCGTCCACGGTCCTGACCGCTACGCCGTCACCACGGAGATCGCCGCCCGCGACGGCCGCGTACTGCTGTTCCTCGACACCAAGCACGCCGTCGACCAGCTCACCCGGCATCTGCGGGCCAGCGGGGTGCACGCCGGGGCCCTGCACAGCGGCAAGTCCCAGCCACAGCGCACACGGACCCTGGCGCAGTTCAAGAACGGCCAGGTCACCGTTCTGGTGGCGACCAATGTCGCGGCCCGTGGCCTGCACGTCGACGACCTCGACCTCGTGGTCAACGTCGACCCGCCCACCGACCCCAAGGACTACGTGCACCGGGCGGGCCGCACCGCCCGCGCCGGTGAGTCCGGCAGCGTGGTCACGCTCGTACTGGCGGGCCAGCGCCGTGAGACAAGCCGAATGATGGCCGGGGCCGGCATCGAGGCAACCGTCACCAAGGTGCGCTCGGGCGAGGCGGAACTGAGCCGGATCACCGGCGCCAAGGCTCCCTCCGGGACCCCGCTCGACGGCGGGCCCGCCGTCCCCCGGGCCAAGAACGCCAACGCTCCCTTCCGCGGCCTCGGCACCAGCAAGGACACTTCCCGCGGCGTCGGCGGCAAGTCCCGAAAGGCAGGCGAGGCCCGCAAGCTCGCCGAGGCCCGCAAGGCCGCCCTCGTGCGTCGCAACGGCTGAGAGGCGTCGCCCTGGCAGTCGAAGCGATACCCGCCGAAACGGAGCAGGATGATGTTGCCGGCGCCCCGCACTGCGCCCGGCATGACAAGCTGTGCTTGCCCACCCCCGAACCCAGGAGGTCACCATGACCGCAGAGCCCGTATCTACGGAAGGTTCGGAGCCGGCTGACCCCGAGACGTCCCCTCTGGCGCCGGACAGCGACGGCAACTACGACCTCAAGCGCAAGTTCCGCGAAGCCCTGGCGCGCAAGCGCGGTGCGCAGGCGGACGCCGCTGATATTGCCGCCAACCCCGATGCGTCGAAGGTGCGTGCGGCGCACGGCCCGGCTGCGAGCCAGCGGTCGTTCAGGCGTAAGAGCGGCGGCTGAGCCGGTCGGTCCCGACATGTGGCCGCTTCACCGGCACTCTGCGCGCCATCCACTCGCGCGCCCCGTGCAGTGGTCCGCAACGTGCGCATGCCCGTGTGCGCGTTGCGGACGAGGCGTGGCCGACGGCCTCGCCTGCGGGGAGGGCCCAGCCGCGGTCGGCTCGGGTCGGTGGCGCCGCCGCACTGGAATTCCGGCCAGGACGTCCGGCCGCCGACGTTGCGCGGTGGCCAGGACGTAGCTGTCGGTACCCGGTGCGACGCCCGCGCGTCTGGCCACCCCCGCGGACGGCACCATCGGAGCCGTCCGAATCCCTGATCATTACTTTCGTTTCCCCCTTCTGCTGCCGCTGATCGACGCACGGTCGGTCGCGTTCCCGGCTGCGATCGCCTTCGTGCTCAGCCTCGACGTGCAGGTGCCGGCCTGCTCCAAGTGGACGCGGTCCAGCTGGTGCATCGTCTGGGCGGGTGCACCGCCGCTGCGTCACCCGTTCCTCCTGCGGCTTCGACAGCGAGTTCGCGCAGGCGGCCTGGAGCGCGGCGGCAGGGTCGCGGCCATCGCCCGCAACACCGACTCCCTCGCGGACCTGCCGGCCGCCCATGGTGAGGCGATTCTCCCGCTGGCCCTGAACGTCACCGACAAGGCCGCCCTGTTCGCGGCCGTCCAGTGGATGCACGAGCCCTGCCCCACCTGAGGGGCCAGGGCCGCGGCCGCATCGTGCGGATCTCCACCATCCGCGGCGTCGCCGCCTTCCCGACTTCCGGCGGCTACAACGAACGCTCCAGGGACGACACCGAATCGCACGCCTCGTGGACACCGGTCGGACTGGCCGAAGCCGAGCCCGACGACGAGGACATCGACCCCCGAGCGCCTGCGGTCGGTTCCCGGCGTCCAGCTCGACGGCCACGGTCAGCCAGCCCTCCTTGGCTCACCGCCGTCCGGCCAGCTCCCGGCGCCCCACCAGTGTCGTGTAGACGTTCTCGTAGCCGATGGTCATGGCGGGCACGTCGAAGTTGGCCTGGACGTGGGCCCGGCAGGCGGCCGGCGAGAGGCGCTCGGCCGCCTCGATCGCGGCGGGCAGTTCCTCGGGGGTGTCGACGATGATGCCGCTGACGCCGTCGGCCACCACCTCGGGGACGCTGCCGCGGCGAAAGGCGACCACCGGCGTGCCGCACGCCATCGCCTCGATCATCACCATGCCGAACGGCTCGTCCCAGCGCACCGGGAAGAGCAGGCAGCGGGCTTCGGCGAAGAGCTCGCGCTTGAAGTTGGCGTCCGCCTGGCCGACGTACGTCACGTCGCGGCCGAGCCGTGGCGCGATCTGCGCCTCGAAGTAGGCCTTCTCTGCGGGTTCGCTGACCTTGCCGGCGAGCACGATCCGCCGGCCCGCGGCTTGTGCGGCGTCGATCGCCAGGTGGGGGGCCTTGTCGGGGTTGAACCGGCCGATGAAAAGCACGAAGTCGCCCTTGACCTCGCGGAACGGGAAGGTGTTGACGTCGATGGCGTTGTAGACCGTGCCGACCCAGTTCAGTGCGGGGTTCAGGCGTTGCTGGGCATTGGAGATCGACACCAGTTCGATGGTGTTGCCGAGCCGGTGCAGGTACTCGCCGGGCTCGCCGGTCACCGGGCCGTGGGCGGTGACGATCGTGGGGGTGGTGCGACAGCGTGCCGTCAGTGGGCCGGCGAGGCAGTGGTCGTGGACGAGGTCGGCGGCCAGGTCGTCGATCACCTCGGCCGCCGCCGCGGCGTGCAGGACCTCGGGCATCGGTTCGCCGATGCGCAGGGACGGCGGTTCGTCGAACACCGGGACGAACCGGGAGGCGCGGGTGCGGTGCCGTCCGGCGCCGATCAGCGTGATGGTGTGTCCTCGGGCGCTGAGTCCGTCGACAAGGTCCGCGACCACCGACTCGATGCCGCCGTAGCCGGTGGGGGGGAGTTCGTACCACGGCGGCGCGACCATGGCGATGTTCAGTGGTTGCGAGGTCGTCCCGAAGCGGTCCGGACTGACCGGAAGGTTCATGGTCATGATGTCGTCCTGTCTGGATCGTGCGGAGGGGCGGTGAGGGGTCCGGACCGCGTCCCCGCGCCGGGGAGCAGTGCCGGTCACGGGCCGACTTCCTCCGCGACGAAGGTGCGCAGCCAGCTCCGGAACTCGGGGCCGATGTCCTCGCGTTCGCTGGCGAGTCTGACCATGGCCCGTATGTAGTCGCCGCGGTCGCCGGTGTCGTAGCGGCGGCCGGTGAAGAGCACGCCGTGCACCGGCCCGCCCGAGTCGGACCGGGAGGCCGCCTCGCGGATGGCGTCGGTGAGTTGGATCTCCCCGCCGCGGCCGGGGGCGGTGTGGTGCAGCGTGTCGAAGAGCGCGGGATCGAGGACGTACCGTCCGATGATGGCGAGGTTGCTGGGCGCCTCCTGGGGCGCCGGCTTCTCCACCAGGTCCGTCACGCGCAGCAGCCCGCTGCGACCGGTCGGTTTGATGGCCGCGCAGCCGTAAAGGCCGACCTGTGAGGGGTCCACCTCCATCAACGCGACCACGCTGCCTCCGAGTTCTCGCCGGGCGTCGAGCATGGGGCCCAGCAGGGGATCCCTCGGGTCGACGAGATCGTCGCCAAGGAGAACGGCGAACGGCTGGTCGCTGACGTGCTGTTCGGCGCAGAGGACCGCATGGCCGAGCCCGCGGGCCTCGCCCTGGCGTACGTAGTGCACGCGGGCGAGTGCGGTGATCGAGCGGACGAGTTCCAGTTTCTCGGTGTCGCCCTTGGACCGCAGCGCCTCCTCCAGCTCGTAGTTGCGGTCGAAGTGGTCCTCCACGGGCCGCTTGTTGCGCCCGGTGATCATGAGGACGTCCGTCAGCCCGGCCGAGACCGCCTCCTCGACGACGAACTGGATGGCCGGCTTGTCGACGATCGGCAGCATCTCCTTCGGCGACGCCTTGGTCACGGGCAGGAATCGGGTGCCCAGGCCGGCGGCGGGGATCACGGCTTTCGTCACTGCCTGGTCAGGGAAGTTCTGCATGGTCGGCTCCCTACGTCGGAGGTGGGTTCGGGCGCAGCACCGCTCGGTGCCCGCGGGCGGCCGAGGGGTGACGGGCCGTCACGGCGGTGAGGGAGGGGGAAGCCCTCACGACTGGGCCCGGTCACCGCACGGACACCCTTCCGTCGTCACCTGAACCGAGTCCGGCAGCCCTCGACCGGCAACCGCCAGTCGGACAGAACGCGGGTGTCCCTGAGGAACAACCCCTGGGCCGCGTCGGGAGCGACATCGCCGTCGGGACCCGACAAGCAGAAGGAGGATCCCTCGACGAGGTTGACGGTCCCGCTGCCGACCTGCGCCGGCTGCCCCGAAAACGCCCAGCCACCGGTCATCGGCTATCCCTCCACGACGCTATGAGCGGATCAAAGTCGCCAAGAAATCCGCATGTGCGAAAAAGAGTTCCACCCGCTCCTCGTGGGCGCTTCGGTGCCGAATGGCTTCAGCGCCGACGTACCACCGACCGCTTCGCCTATGGGCGGCATCCGCACCTCGACACGGCGGACGGAGCGGCTAGGGGAGGAGCTGATCCAGGTCCTTGGGAAGAACGGCTTTGACGTGCCGCCACTCTCCCTCGGAGATCCGGGACTTCAGGGCCCCGAGCACCGTTCTGACCAGTTGCTCCATGCCGCCGTCGACCTGAGCCGGGAACTCGGCCCGCACTCTGTCGAGGAATTCGTCACGGTCCATTTTCACCGGCACGCGGCTCGGGTCCCAGCCGTCGTAGTACAAGCCGCGCACGAGCATGGGAAGTTGGGCGCCGAAATCCACGGCCTCGTCGACCGTCAGCCGGTCGCGCAGAGCGTGCAGGGTGGCCCGCAGGGCGCCGTACGACAAGTTGCGTTGATCCTTCGACCAGCCGTAGGCCTCTTCGATCTCACGCAGCAGTCTGTTGGTCTTGTCCACAGTGGTGTTGAAGGAGGAGAAGCCTGTTTCAACCATGCGGTTCGTCCTTTCTTGCGCATTGAACGGATACATCGCGGGAACCTCGCCGCGCTCCCATCCTGCTGTGCGCTCCAGCTGTCCGAGCGCTCTGGTCTCGTCGATGACGGCGTCGAACTGGTCCGCCACCCGGGCGCCGAGTAGTGGCTCTGCCATTCGGTCTGCGGCCGGTAGACGACATCGATCGCCCACTCCAGGGGCACCGAGCGCGGGGCCTCGGCAGACTGCGGAGCGGAGGGGAAGGAGACCAGGAAATCCTTCTGGCCGACGTCGTGGAAGAGCTCCTCGACGCTGTCGGCGAGCGCCGGCCGCATCCACTTGCGCTCGGCCGGTCCGACCCAGCCGTCGGCCGCCGTCAGCGCCTCCTCGGCGGTCGCGTCGTTCCCGTGGCCGTGGACGTAACGGTTGACCCGGTAGGCGTCGGGCCAGTCGGCCTCGGCCGCGACGGCATGGGACCCCTTCTCCTCGATGAGCCGCCGCGTCATGTGGGCCCGTGCCCGGTAGAACCCGTGTCTGCCGTGTGAGGCCTCGTCGGTCAGCGCGAAGTGGGCGTCCCCCACGAGGTCCAACAGCGCTGCGTCGTCGGGAACGCCGTCCTCCACGGGGAGTGCCTCGGTCCGGATGGCCACGACCTCCCGCGGCACTCCCTGACCCGCCGCCGCGGCCCGTGAGGGGGACGCAGCACGCAGGAGGTCGCGCACCTCCTCATCGGTGGTCTGGGCGACGTCCCAGTACGACTCGCCCGCGGCGTAGAACGGGGACGGTGTCGTCGCGCACACCACCTCGTCGCCCATCGTGTCGAGCTCATGGCAGATCGGCTCCGGCGCGGCGGGCGCCGCGAAGACGATCCGCCGCGGCCGGTGGCGGCGCAGCGCCGCGACGGCGGCCCGCATGCTCGCGCCCGTGGCCAGCTCGTCGTCGACCAGGATGACGGTCCTGCCCGTGAACTCGGGGGGCGGGCGGCCCTCGCGGTAGCCCTGTTGCCGTGGCAGCAGGGCTAGGGCCTGTTGCGATAGTCCCGCCTGCCCCGCGACGCCCGGCACGCACTCTCGCCGCACCGGGCACAAACCCAAGTACGTCCAGTACGAGGGCTTGCACCCGGCACTCTCCCGGCCTCTGGCCGGGGTGACCCCCAGAGAGCACGCAGCGGACGCCGCGGGGCCCGCCCTCCGGGCGGACGACGGGACTTTCGCAACAGGCCCTGGGGCCTCTCGCTCGGCGACCGGTCGTATCGCCTCGGGGGCGATCGCGTGACCGCGGATCACGTCGTCGTTGAGGACCACCACACCGCCGTCCGCGATCGCTCCCGGCGCCACCTCCTCCCGCCCCGGAACGCCGGGCTTCCGGACAAGGAAGGTGTCCAGGGGGGCGTCCAGAGCGGTGGCGACCTCGTAGGCCACCGGCACATCGCCGCGCGGAAGCCCCGGGACGTCGAGGTCGGGGCCGCCGCGATGGTGCTCGAGGAGTCTGGCCAGGACCCGCTCTGCCTCCCTGCGGTCCCGGAACAAGCGGTCCGCCATCTCCAGCCTCCTTCCCGGGGTGTCACGGAGGTCGGCCCCTTGTCGGTGCATCCAGTGGGCGGGTACACCTGCAAGCCGGATTTGACTGGGAGCACCCCGGGTGGTCCTCTCGTGGGTAGCCGTCGGGCTTTCAGCTGTCGGACTTCACCTCGCCGTGGAGCGGATCCTTGCTCTGGGCCTTCGGGCCAGTGGCCGTCAACACGCCGTCGGACACAGCTGCTTGGACGTCCTAGCCGGGCACTACCACCCGACACTCGAAGCGACCGGTGCGCCGCGCGATGCCCTGCGCTATCCGTTCCAAGCGTTCGTCGAACTCCGCTGACGGGTCACGCCAGCTAGGGAGCTGCCGCTGGGCCGGCCGGCCTGCCTGCTCGCTGTCGCACGGGCAAAGCCATCGCCAGCCACCTCGTTGAACGACGAGAACATGTGTAAATAACGCGGCTTCCAGCCTATCGGCGGATGTTGCCCGATGCTCGCCGAAAGAGTGAATTCCAATCCAATAACCCATATGCCCTGTTCGGTGCGGGTGCCTCTGGCCGCGAGCGTGACCGGTGCGGACCGTGGCGAGGAAGCCCGGTGCCCGAGCGCCCCAGAGGGGCCCACAGGCCGCGCCAGGCGAGCATCATGGCTGGTGAGCCGTATCCAAGAACGAGGCGAAGCCCCGCCCCCGCAAGCCCTTCTTCAGCCGTGGTGCACCAGCATGATCAGCCGGGTGCGCAGTCCGGGCCTCGCTCGGCGGTCCAGCGCGCCGGGGGCCTACACGCTCCAGCGCATCTCAGGTATGCAGGATGCACCTGGTCTGCGCCGGACCGAAACGCAGACAGACCCGCCGCGCGATCAGCGTGGCAATGCGGGCCGGCGTCCGCTGGTTCTGGCACCATCCGCGCGGCCGGCCCAACTCGGCGACCAGCCGGGTCCCGCCAGTCCGGCCTCATCTGGGACGGCCGCCCTTGGAACTCCTAACGGAATGATCTTCGGGGTGGTTAGATCGTACCGGGAGTGACGGCGTCGCGGCCGTCCTGGACAGGCCCGTTCACCGGGCTTGCCCGCGCTGCTTCGGCAAGCTCGTGACCGCCCTGCCGGTCGCGATGGAGCGGACACGGTCCGCAGGGGCCGACCGTGGAGCTGCCTCTTGAGGACCGTGTCCTGCTGGTCGCGTCCTAGTGGCGCACCAAGATGGCGCTGCGCCAGCTCGCGCCGCTGTTCGGCATCTCAAAGTCCGCAGTGCTGTCGGCTTCTGGCCGGTGGGCTACGCTGTGCGGCCATGACTACCGGGACGGCGTTGCGCCACACACGGATTGGTGACCCGGTGCTCTTCTGAGTGCCGTACGGGCCGGTGAGGGCCCGCTGTCCGATCGAGGTTCTTGCGCTGCTGCGCGGGCTCCACCTCCGTCGTGTTGATCACAGGCTCGACACATCAACCACGACAGGAGAATTCATGCCCACCGAGACGTTGCAGATTCCCACCGCGGACGGCCAGGCCGACGCATTCGCCGCTTTCCCCGACCGTGGCGAGCGGCACCCGGGGGTGCTGATGTACGCGGACGGCTTCGGTATCCGGCCCGTGCTGCGGGAGATGGCCTGCGAACTGGCCGGGCACGGGTACTACGTGCTCGTCCCCAACCTCTTCTACCGGCACGGCCCGGCACCGGTGATCGAACTTCCCGAGCACATCGGAGAAGAGGTCCGGCCCGTGGTCTTCGCCCAGCTGATGCCCTTGATCAAGGCGCACACCGCCGAGCGCGTCCTGAGCGACGCCGACGCCTACCTCCGGTTCCTCACCATCCAGCCCGAGGTCAGCGCCGGTCCGGTCGCAGTGACCGGCTACTGCATAGGCGGCCTCCTTGCCCTGCGCACCGCCGCGGCCCACCCGGGCCAGGTGGCCGCCGTCGCCGGATTCCACGGCCCCGTGGGCGCCGACGGGCCCGACAGCCACCGCCTCCTCTCCAAGCTCACCGCCCAGGTTCACCTCGGCCACGCCGAAACCGACATGACGCCCGAGGCCCTCGGCGAGCTGAATCTGGCACTGGATGCTGCAGGTGTTGGCTACACCTCCGAGATCTATCCCGGCACCGTCCACGGCTTCACCATGTCCGACACCGACGCCTTCGACCCCGCCGCACTGCAGCGTCACTGGGACCGCTTGCTCCCCCTCCTCAGCCGGACCCTGAAACCGACAGCTCGGTAAGACGCAACCCGCTGTTCGGCCCCTCGTGGCAGTGGCCAATGCCACAGAATGGTCTGGACAGAACGTCTGCGGGAGCCACGGCGCGGATTGGTCCGGCCAGGCGGAGACTGTCCGCTGGCCGGGCTTTTGGGTGTTCGCAGCTGGGGCAGTTCAGGACGTAGTGATCGGTTCAGCCGGTGCGGCCAGCGATCCGGTCGACTGGGGGTACCCCTAGGAAGACGGGGGACTTGTGGCGTTTCCGCCGTGCGTCGGTCTGTGCGATTTGCTCTTCCGCAGCCGCAAGACTGACACGGAGACCTTCGGCTTCGCCGAGCCGGCTTTCGCGCTCGGCTTCCATCATCCGGTCGTGGAGGTTGTTCCGGATCTCTTCGAGCCGAGGCCGTTCAGTGGGGTTCACGATGAGAACCGGACACCGCACACAAGCGTGTTCGTGGCGGCAATCCGTTCCGTAGGACCGTCCGCAGTCTCCGAGGGCGAGCTTCCTGCGCTCGAAGTGGCCGAGGAACTCGTCCCGTTCTTCCGGAGCGACAGCGCGGTATTCCCCGGTTGGCCTGATCGCGCGGCGGCGGCCGCTGAACGCGCGATGCGCTTCGATCGGGTCGGCGGGGTAGAGCGCCGCCTGTCCCATGGTGGTGTTGAGGCTGTCGGGGCCAGCGATGACCTGAGCGATGTGCGGAGGCAGGCCATTGAGGACGGCGTGGGTGATGAAGATCCTTCTGAAGTCATGCGCTGGGGAGGACCTTGACCGGCGGGAGGCGGAAGGATTCCGGGGCGTGCCACGGCCGGAAAACGGGCGCCGGGGGCGAGCACATGCGTGCTCGCCCCCGGCCAGGCCGCTGCGTGCGGTGGACCGGACCGCTCAGGAGCCGATCCGCAGCGGCGGCGTGCCCATGGGGGTCACGCTCACTCGGAGGCGGCCGGCAGGATCTCGATGGTCTTCGAGGTCGCGATCGGCGCGAGCGAGCTGTCGTCGGTGTAGGCGCGCATCGAGTCGTTCGTCACCGACACGGTCACCGAGCCAGGGCGCAGCGCGGTGAGCGTCCGGGTCTGCGGGTCGAGGATCGCCACCTTGCCCTCGTCGCGGGCCTGGTCGATGGCGTGCTTCCCGCTGCCGATCGCCAGTTTGGACGAGCCGCTCCAGTGGACCGACATCGGGTACCGCAGCGGCACCACACGGGTGCCCGTCCCCACGCCCTGCGGCTGCACGATGCTGCCCGAGAGCTGCGCGGTCTTGCCGGCCTCGACCGAAGCCGGGGTGTTGAGCGTGAGGGACTGGGCGAAGGCGCGCACATCGGCCTCGATCCACTGCTGGTTCGCGCTCCGGTCCGCGTCGACGGACCAGTCGACCCACCCGGTGAAGCCACCACGGTCCGGCGTGCCGTACGGGTCCTTGCCCGACGACGGCAGCACCGTGTACGGGACGCCCTCGAGGCGGTGGACGTTGGCGATCTGGGCGTGGGATCCGACCATTGAGGCGCCCTTGCCCGTCGAGTCACGGAAATCCGTGAGCATGTGCTCGATGAGCGCGGCCTCGTCGCGGTCGCCGAGCTGGCTGGACTTCGTCTCGGCCGGGTCGTTCACCGGGTGGTGGGCGAACACCATGACGTTGTGGACCGACTTGTCGTGCTTTGCGTCGGCGAGCGCCTGCTGGAGCATCGGGAGCTGGTCCCACGCCGTCCCGCGCAGCGACCCGAGGGAGCTGGCGAGCAGGATGAACCGCGTGCCCTTGTGGTCGAACGTCCGGTACGGCCGGCCGAACTCCTTGGTGAAGTTCGTCAGGTCCTGCTGGACGTTGTTGAGGCCATAGGACTCGTGGTTGCCCGGCACGTAGTAGCACGGGACCGAGCCGGACTTCGGGTCCGGCGTGCTGTTCGCCGCCGGCTCCTGGCCGACCGGTATGAGGTCGCACCCGGCGTCGGTGAGCACCTGGCGGGCAAGGGAGAGGTCCTGCGGCAGGCCGCGGTCGGTGATGTCGCTCGGCGATCCGGGGAAGGCGGGCCCGGGCGTGGTGGTCGACCTCTCCGCCCTCGGACGTCGGCGAGTACGGGGCGGGCGCCGAGGTGGAAGAGCGGGGTCGCCGTGGCGTGGCACGTCAGCGCGGGCACGATGTCGCCCGGGGCGATGCCGGCGCGGCGTACATCGAGTGCAGTGCGGCCGTTCCCGTGCACCTGGTGACGACGTGGCGGACGCCGAGGAAGGGCGCCGGGGGCGTCCCCCAGTTCAGCCGCCGGAGCGGTCCGGGATGGACACGACGGACATCAGCTGGCGGTGACTGCCTCGACGTCGTTGTCCTTGATCGGGGGCCAGGAGAAATGCGGGCCGGAGACGTCAATGACGGGCGGGCCGCCGAGGAGGGAGAGAGGCCAGGTAGCCGTGGCGCACCGGCCTGGGACAACGCCCTTGGCCAAGGGTCATCCCTCAGTCGAGCAGGGCCTCGGCGACGCGCTCGACGGCGCGTGGCCTTCACCACAGTTTGCTCATTTAAGGACAGATAGACCTATACAAGTAGTTTCATAGCTAGCTGCACTCCCTCGACATCCAGCTCCAGGGATCCCAAACGACCAGTGACAGGGGAGAAGCGTTTGATCACGGCACGTAAAGGACGCACCCGACTGGCGGCTGCGGTCGGCGTACTCGCCGGTGTGCTCTCACTCACGGCCCTCGGCGGTACCAGCAGCGCTGCTACCAGCGGTAACGACGCCGGGAAGCATCCGAAATCGCAGGCGCGGACGGATCAGGCGGCCGCCCAGAAGGCTTCCGACGCCCGAATAAAGATCACGCCCGGGCAAGGTGCCTACGGCGTCAGGATCAACGGCCCCGTCAAGGTCACCGTCAGCAACGGCAAGCTCACCAGGGTGACCATGACCGCCGTCGCGACCGGTGCCGAGGTTCCGGGCACCCTGTCCGCCGACGGCACGTCCTGGAAGCCGAACGGCCGGCTGGAGCGGGCCACCAAGTATCAGGTCGCCGCGGAGGCCAACGACGCCAAGGGCCGCTCCGTCACCGGGAACGCCACGATCACCACGGTCTCCCCGGCGAACAACTTCATCGGGCACCTGTCCCCCGAGGACGGCTCGACCGTCGGCGTGGGCATGCCGGTGACGGTCAACTTCGACAAGGCGATCAGCAACAAGGCCGCCGTGGAGTCGAAGATCCAGGTCAGCTCCAGCAGCGGCCAGAAGGTCGTCGGCCACTGGTTCAACGGCGACCGTCTGGACTTCCGCCCCGAGAACTACTGGAAGCCCGGCTCCACCGTCACCGTCACGCTCAATCTCAACGGCGTCCAGAAGACGGTCACGTTCAAGGTCGGCCGGAGCCAGATAAGCACGGTCGACGCCAAGACGAAGCAGATGACCGTCGTACGGGACGGCAAGACGATCAGGACCATCCCGATCTCGTCCGGCAGCACCGAGCACCCGACGTACAACGGCCAGATGGTCATCTCCCAGAAGTTCAGGCAGATCCACATGAACGGTGCGACCGTGGGCCTCACGAACAAGGACGGCAAGCCCTCCTACGACATCGAGGCCGTACCGCACGCCATGCGCCTGACCGACTCGGGCACCTTCATCCACGGCAACTACTGGGGTGCCGATGCGGTCTTCGGCAAGGTCAACACCAGCCACGGCTGCGTGGGCCTGAAGGACGTCAAGGGCGGCGGTGACGGCAAGCAGCCCGCCGCGTGGTTCTTCGACAACTCGATGATCGGTGACGTCGTCATCGTCAAGAACTCCGCAGACAAGACCATGCCGGCCCCGGACAACGGCCTCAGCGACTGGAACATGCCGTGGAGCGAGTGGGTCGCGGGCAGCGCGACCAGCTGACGCCACGCACTCCCCGAACATCAGAACGTCAACTACCCGGCGCTAAAGCCAATGCCGCGTAGTTAAGCCGCAGGCGAGATGGTCAAGTTGGGCGGGACTTGGGGCTTGGGCCGGTACGAGGACGGGACCTCTGGTAGAGCAG
>NZ_JBEXWP010000049.1:0-25889 GCF_040629895.1 Streptomyces sp. NPDC005866 | reverse complement strand
GCGCGTGGGGGGGGGCGCGTCCCCCGGGTGCTTCCCGACGCCCCGCAACGGCGGCCAGCCGGCCGCGTTGCCGGGACTTCGACTCGCCGACCGCCACGAGCAGTCCGGAGAGTGCCGCACCCGATCGGGCCAGGGCCTGCGAGCGCCGGCCCACCCGACGTGCGGCCGGTATCGCGGTCAGCATCCGCCACACGTCGGGCAGCCCGTGCAGGGCGAGGGCGTCGGCGCCCCAGACGACCGTGCTGCCGTCGTCGGTGAGCGCGAGCGCGATGTCACCGGCGAGCAGCCCGGCCAGCACTCCCCGGTCCCTCTCCGACCACAGCCGGGCCACCGTGATCACCGCGCCGGAGTCTTCGGGCAGCGAGCACACCACGTCGTCCAACGGCCGCCGCGCGTCCACCACCTGGTCGGCGAGGCCGGTGTAGTCCTCCAGCGCCGGGTCGTCCACCAGCACGATCCGCAGTCCGGCGCGCCGGGCCGCGTCCAGCACCGGCTCCGTCCAGGGGTCGGGTTCCCCGTCCTCGGTGCGCACCGCGCTCGGATGCAGGACGATCGTGCCGGCCAGTTCCAGCTCCCGCAGCCGCTCAGGATCACGGACGAGCAGCCCCGACCGGGCCAGTAGGGCACCGAGCACCGCCTCGAAGGCGGTCGGCCCGTACCGGGCGGCCTTCGGCGAGCCGGCGAGCACCGCCTCGGCCGCCTCGCTGACGTCGTGCTTGACCAGCAGCGTCGCCGCCGCCCCCAGCACACTGCCGGCAAAGGCGTGGGTGGCGTACTCCTGCGCCGGGGTGGTGCGCAGGGCCGGGCGCGGCTGGTCGGCGACGCCTACGCTCGGCCGGTACGGGCTGCACAGTTCGTCGTGGAAGAGCTCGAAGGCGGCCGACCGCGCCATCGTGTCCGCGAGTTGGCAGCCGCGCAGCGCCCCGTCGAGCAGCAGCGCGGTGGGTGTCTGGCCCGCCCCGTGGGCCGCGGCGTTCACGCAGGTCAGCAGGAGGTCGGCGGCGTCGGCGCCCAGACGGGCGCGCACCAGCGCGCGAAAGCGCGGGTTCTCCCGCAGCACCGTCACCACCGCGGTCACCGCGCGTGGGGACGGCGGCAGCCGCAGGGCGTACGCGGCGACGCCTATGCCGGTACCGACCAGGTCGGCCGCCAGCATCGCCAGCGCCGCCCGGATGCCGTTCCGGCCGGCCGGGTGCGTGACCTCCTCGGCGGTGCCACCGCTCGCGACCAGACCGTGCCGTGCGGCGAGGTCGGCCGCGCGCTCCATGACGCCGTCGAAGACCGCCTCCTCGGCCGCGGCCACCACGAGACGGCCGAGCCCCTCGTCCCAATAGGCGAACAGCACGTCCGGGTGCTCCGCCAGTGCCGTGGCGACATGCCCGGCGAGCCGCTTCAGGCCGCCTGCGGCCCGGGCCTGCTCCGGGTCGGCCACCCGCAGCGCGAGGTGCGCCCGGGCGCCGCACCGCCACTGACGCTCGGCGCCGATCAGCGCGCTGCGCGCCGCCCGCGTCATCCGGGTGGCCGTGTCCAGGGTCGTGACGCCGGCCCGCGCGGTCCCGGCAGCCGCCCCCGCGACCGCACCGGCCCCCGGCGCGGCCGCCCGGGCCAGCAGCCGGGGGCCCACGGACAGGGCCCTTGCGGCGAGAGACGGCACCGTCGGCAACCCGAGCGCCATGGTGCATCACCCCCGGCCCACGTCAGCTGGCGGGCGGTGCGGTCGGGGCGTCGGGCGGTGCGGGCGCGGACGGCGCCTCAGCGGTCGTGGGGGGTGCCTGAGCGGGCGCAGGCGGCGCCTCAGCGGTCGCGGGTGGTGCCGTCGGCTCAGTCGGGGGTGCGGCGGGTGCGGCGGGTGTCGCCGGTGCCGCCGGGCCATCCGGCATCTCGCCCTCCCGTACCGGGCCGGGCGCTGCCACGCCCTGCTGCTCTGTCACCGCGTCGCCCATGGCCACATAGGCGCCGCGGCCCGCGCCGTTCGTCGTGCCTTCGGCCGCCTTCGGCGGCTCGGTCTCCGCGCCCTGTCCGCGCCGGGGCTGGGTGAGCCAGGCCACGGCGGCACCGGTCAACGCGACAGGCCACTCGACGACTCCGGCCACCCCCAACACCCCGGCTCCGGCGTACACGGCCAGCCGACGGCTCCGGGGCGAAACGGCTCCTATCTTGTCCAGTGTTCCCTCGGCGGCCTTGGTCACGGCCCCGGCGCCGGGCACCTTGCGCACCGCCGAGGCCGCGTTCCGCAGGGGCGCGGTGAGGGCCGAGGACGACTTCTGCTCAGCCATGACTACTCCTCGTCAATGCCGGGATCACTCTCTCTGCCTGCTGAGTGCCCCTGAACACGCCAACTATCCCGAATCGTCCGGACATATCGGAAGATTAAGGGCGCGGCGATGGTCTTCGTGGCGCTGCGGGGCGGCATGGCCTGTGCGCCTATGCCGCGAGCGCGGCCTGGGCGTAACCAGTCCAATCCCACGGCAATCTCCCGTAACTGGGCGGCGCGCGCCCGGAATCCTTCCGCGCACCCATTGACCTGAGCACGTCCGCGTCCTTAGCCTCCGTCTTCATACGTAGATGCAGTCTCTGTATGTAGGCGTCGTTCATGGATGTGGACCTGACGCTCAGTTCGAAGGGGAACTGGCTTGCCTCTGGTCGTCGTAGGGATCAGCGTCCTGGTCCTGCTCTTTCTGATGACGAAGCTCCGGATGAACGGCTTCGTCGCGCTTCTGCTCGTCGCCGTGGGCGTGGCCCTGGTCCGGGGGATACCGCTGGAGAAGATCCCGGACACCCTCTCGGAGGGCATCGGCGGGCAGATCGGTGAGACCATGCTCACCATCGGCCTGGGCGCCATGCTCGGCCGGGTGATGGGCGACTCCGGCGCGGCCCAGCGCATCGCCGGCAGACTTCTGGCGGTCAGCGGTCCGCGCGGGGTACAGGTGGCCATGGTGCTCACCGCCATGATCATCGGCGTCACGATGTTCTACGAGGCCGCCTTCGTCATCATCGTGCCGGTCGCCTTCACCCTCGTCCGGGTCACCCGGTCGAACCTGCTCTGGGTCGGCCTGCCGATGTCCATAGCCCTGTCCACCATGCACAGCTTCCTGCCCCCGCACCCCGGGCCCACGGCGGTCGCCGCCACCTTCCACGCCTCGGCCGGACTCACGCTGTTCTACGGCCTGTTCATCGCCGTCCCCGTCGGCGTGCTCATCGCTCTGGTGTGGCCGCGGCTGCCGTTCATACGGGCGATGAACCCCTCGGTGCCCAAGGGACTGGTGAGCGAGCGGGTCTTCGAGGACGACGAGATGCCCGGCATCGGCTGGTCGCTGGCGGTCGCCCTGCTGCCCGTCGTCCTGATCGCCGGCTCCGCCATCACCGACCTCGTCACCTCTGCCGACACCCCCGTGGTGCACCTCGTCGACTTCGTGGGCTCGGCGCCGGTCGCCCTGCTGCTGACCCTGCTCGTCTCCCTGTGGGCCTTCGGACCCCGCGTCGGACGCACCATGGAGGAGGTCGCCCGCTCCTGCCGGGAGGCCGCGGCGGCCATGGCGATGATCCTGCTGGTCATCGGGGCCGGCGGCGCGTTCAAGCAGGTGCTCGTCGACGGCGGGATCTCCGACTACATCAAGGACTTCACCGACGGCTGGGCCATCTCGCCGATCATCCTGGCCTGGCTGATCGCCGCGATCCTGAGGGTCGCCCTCGGCTCGGCCACCGTCGCCGTGGTCACCGCCTCCGGTGTCGTCCTGCCGCTGCTCGCGGGCAGCGGGGTCCACCCCGAGCTGATGGTCCTCGCCGTCTCCTGCGGATCGATCGCCTTCTCCCACGTCAACGACCCGGGCTTCTGGATGTTCAAGGAGTACTTCAACCTCTCGGTCCTGGACGCCATCAAGGCCCGCACCACCTACACGACCGTGCTCGCGATCCTGGGCCTGGGCGGGGTCCTGCTCATGGAACAGATCCTCGACGCCCTCAGTGTGTAAGCCCCTCTCCCGTAAGGACGTTCGCCCATGAGCCAGCCCGTCGTCACCCGCTTCTCCGTGTACCCGGTGGCAGGCCGGGACTCCATGCTGCTCAACCTCTCCGGCGCCCATGCCCCCTACTTCACCCGCAACGTGCTGGTCGTCGAGGACTCCGAGGGCCGGACCGGACTGGGTGAGGTGCCCGGCGGGGAGGCGATCACGCGGACCCTGCGGGACGCGGAATCCCTCGTCGCCGGCTCACGACTGGGTGACCACAAGCGGGTGTTGAAGGCCATGGGGGAGGCGTTCGGCGGCCGGGACGCGGGGGGCCGCGGCCGGCAGACCTTCGATCTGCGGACGACCGTGCACGCCGTCACCGCCGTCGAGTCCGCCCTCCTCGACCTGCTCGGCCAGCACCTGGAGGTACCCGTCGCCGCCCTGCTCGGCGACGGCAAGCAGCGCGACTCGGTACGTGTCCTCGGCTACCTCTTCTACGTCGGCGACCCCGACCGAACCGACCTGGACTACCTCCGCGAGCCCGACGCCGCCGTGGAGTGGTACCGCATGCGCCGTGAGGAGGCCCTGACCCCGGAGTCGATCGTCCGGCAGGCGGAGGCGGCCTACGACCACTACGGCTTCCGGGACTTCAAGCTCAAGGGCGGGGTCCTGGCGGGCGCGGAGGAGGTCAAGGCCGTACAGGCGCTGAAGCAGCGCTTCCCCGACGCCCGGATCACCCTCGACCCCAACGGCGCCTGGTCCCTGCGGGAGGCCGTCGAGCTGTGCCGGCCGCTGCTCGGCACCCTCGCCTACGCCGAGGACCCCTGCGGAGCCGAGGGCGGCTACTCCGGGCGCGAGATCCTCGCCGAGTTCCGCCGGGCCACCGGCCTGCCCACCGCGACCAACATGATCGCCACCGACTGGCGGCAGCTCACCCACGCCGTCGCCCTGCAGTCGGTGTCCATCCCGCTCGCCGATCCGCACTTCTGGACCCTGCGCGGATCGGTACGCGTGGCACAGCTCTGCCACGAGATGGGGCTGACCTGGGGGTGCCACTCCAACAACCACTTCGACATCTCCCTGGCCATGATGGCCCACTGCGGCGCCGCGGCCCCTGGCGACTACAACGCCCTGGACACGCACTGGATCTGGCAGGAGGGCCGGGAGCGCCTCACCGTCGCACCGCCGAGTATCGTCGACGGCGAGGTCGCCGTCACCGACGCCCCCGGGCTCGGCATCCGCCTCGACATGGACCGGCTGCTCGCGGCCCACGCCCTCCACGAGGAGAGGAACCTCGGCGCGGGCCGGGACGACGCGACCGGGATGCGCTACCTCGTGGACGGCTGGACCTTCGACGCCAAGCGGCCGTGTCTGGTGCGGTGAGCCGTCAGGCGCCCTGTACCGCCGCGGCCTTCTCGTCGGCGGTGTGACCCGCCGCCTCGACGGTCGGCCGCTGCCGGGGGCGGCCCAGCAGGACCACCGCGGCCAGGGCGGCCAGCAGGGTGAGGCTGCCCGCCGCCATCAGGCACGGGCGCATTCCGTCCAGGAAGGAGTCGCCCAACGCCCCCAGCGCCTGCCCGGTCTGCGGGCCCAGGTCCAGCTCGGCGACCGCGCCGAGACCCTCCGCCCGTGCCGTCGAGACGATACGGTCCTGGGCCGCGCCGGACCGGCTACGGCGAGGCCCTGCGCGACGCGTTCGCCCATCCCGGCACGCCCTGCACGAACGCGGTACGGCGCCTGCTCTCGGCTTCCTGCGCCGGGCCGCAGACTTCTTCGCCACCGCGGGCATCGACCGCATCGAGCGGGTCCTGACCGACAACGCCTGGCCCTACCGCAAGAGCTTCGCCTGGCGGCAGGCCCTGGCCGACCTCGGCGCGACCGGCAAGCTCACCCGCGCCTACCGGCCCCAGACCAACGGCAAGGTCGAACGCTTCAACCGCACCCTGCTCGACGAATGGGCCTACCTCCGCCCCTACACCGGCAACACCGAGCGCACGTCGGCCCTGGCAGACTTCCTGCACACCTACAACCACCACCGCGGCCACACCGCACTCGGAGGCCAGCCACCGATCAGCCGTGTGAACAACGCTGCGGGTCAATACACCTAGGGCGTGTCGAGGAGGCCGAGGCCGCCGGCGACGGTGAGTTCGCGACGGCTGAACTCACCCGTGAGCATGGGCATGGCGGCCGAGATCGCCTCCTTGGCCTCGGGCAACCGCAGGGAGGCGTCGTGGTGTTCCTGCGACTCCCAGACCTCTGTGACGACGATGGTGTCCGGGTCGTCGGCGGCGAGGCCAACCACATAGCTCCGGCAGCCGAGGTCCCGGAGGCTCTCGGCCGCGGAGAGCAGGATCGCCACCACGTCGTCCCGCCTGCCCGGCCGGGTCTTCATCGAACCGATGTGGCCGTAGGTCATGTCATGCCGCCTTCGCAAGGAGATGTGCTGCCGGGCACCATCATGGCGCCCCCTCGCCGGCGCGCGTTCGTCACGTCGGCGAATGTGCGTTCAGCCATGTCATCTCGGCTCAACTCCCGCGCCGGTCCCGCATGTCGCGAGGCCGAACCTTCCCCGCTGTTCGTCGGCCGTACCCCCTCTGCAACCATCCCTTCAGAAGGCGACGAAAGGCGGTCACCGATGGACACGAAGTTCTCCCAGGGGCACACGCGGGGCTCGGACTTCGCGCACCTCCTCCTGTCCAGCCACGAGCGGTTGACCGGCACCACCCTCTGCCCTTCGGCGTTCCCGGACGCCGACGAGGCGGCCCGCTGGCTCTACGAGTCCGCCCCCTTCGGGCTGCTCGCACACGACACCGGTCCGGATCCCGTCTTCGTCTACGCGAACAAGACCGCGCAGAAATGCTTCGAGTACAGCTGGGAGGAGTTCATCGGGCTCCCGTCCAGGCGGTCCGCCGGGACGGACGCGCAGGGCGACAGGGAGGCCTTTGTGCGATCGGTGGCGGAACGCGGATACGCCACCGGCTACCGGGGGCTGAGGATCGCCAGGTCCGGGCGCAGATTCTGGATCCAGGACGTCACGATGTGGAACCTCCTCGGCGCCAACGGGACCTACCACGGCCAGGCCGCGGTGTTCCGGTCGTGGGCGGATGCCTGATACACCCTCGCGATGGGCCGCCCTCGAACAGTCCCTGACGTGGCCCGGAAGGTTGAGACTCCTTGCTTGAGCACACTATTCGCAAGTGATGAGCGACGACGTTCCATTCAACCGCCCGGGGACGTAGCTGTCTTCCCGGAAGGGCTACCGGAAAGGCAGTGCGAGGGCGCCGGCGGCAGCGCGGTCAGGCCCCGCCGCCGCTGGGCGCGGGCGCGAACGAGATGGTGCCCTGGGCGACCGCGCACACCGTCTCGCTGTCGTCGCCACCGACGCTGGTCAGATCGCAGCGGCAGACGGCGAGGCTGCGGCCGGCCCGCACCACCCGGGCCCGGGCGCGCACGGACTCGCCGTCGGCCGGGCGTACGTAGTCGATGGTGAACCCGGCGGTGAGCGGCCGGTTCCCGGGCGCGGTGCCGGCGGCGAACGCCATCGCGTTCTCGGCCACATAGGCCAGGACCCCGCCGTGCACATGCCCGTACTGCTGGCGCAGCTCCGCGCGGTTGTCGAGTTCCAGCGTCGCCTCACCGCCGCCGAAGGCCACCAGCCGGGTGCCCAGCAGGACACTGAAGGGCTGGGCCGCCAGGATCTTCCGGGCCATGGCCAGATCGGGCGTCTCGTTCACACTCGCCACCCCAACACCGGGTTTCGATTCACTGGTGAAGTGAGAATGGCGCCCGGCCGTCCCGTCTGTCAAGATTTCGCCCATGTCCCAGCCCGACCAGCGCCTCTTCTTCCTGCTGCAACGCGCCGCACACCAGCTGCGCACCACGGCCGACCGGCGGCTGCTGGCCGCCGCCGGGATCACCACGGCCCAGCTCGGTGCCCTGCTGGCCCTCAGCGACGCACCCGGCATCACCCAGCAGCAACTGGCCCAGGTCCTCCAGCAGCGCGAGTCCGGGATCACCGCGCTGGTCCGCCGCCTCCTGGACGCCGGCCTCGTCAGCAAGCACCGGCACCCGGACGAACACCGCGCCGTCGTACTGGAACTGACCGAACACGGGGCTCGCGTACTCGACTCGGCCCGGCCGGAGATCGACCGCTTCAACGCCGAGCTGCGCGCTCTGCTCGGCGCCGACCGCTTCACCGACACCGCCGCGGCACTGCACAGCCTGGCCCACTGGGAGCCCTGAGCCAGGTCACCGGTCACGCCGCGCCCGGCGCGCCTCGGTCAGCACAGGCAGCAGGGACAGTACGACGATCACGCCGACCAGTAGCAGCAGGTAGCGGTCGATGTGCGAGACCGACGAGCCCAGGGCATACCCGGCGAGGACGAAGGTCTGCGACCAGAGCACACCACCGACGGTCTGCCAGAGGGTGAACGGCCGCACGGGCACCCCTAGTGCCCCGGCCGCCGGATGCAGCACCGTCCGCAGCACCGGAACGAATCGGCCGATCACCAGGGCCTTGCCGTACCCGTAGCGGGCCAGGAGCCGCTCCGCCCGGGCGGCCCCGGTCCTCACCCGCCGGCTGGAGGTGCGGGCCAGCAGCGGGCGCCCGCCGTGCCGCCCGATGAGATAGCCCACCTGGCCGCCCGCCACGGCACCGACGGCCGCACACACCAGCACCTGCCACAGCTCCAGCCGGGGCGGCTGGTCCGCGCTCGCCGCGCACAGCACACCCGCCGGGAAGAGCAGGGTGTCACCCGGCAGAAAGAAGCCCACGACCAGCAGCCCCGACTCGGCGAAGATGATCACCAGCACGGCCAGGGCGCCGAAGGTGGCGAGCAACGAGGCACTGTCCGTCGGATTGACGGCGATCACCGTCTTCGCCTCCCCGTCCCGTTCGCCGGTCGCTTCCCTCAAGTGTCACGTACGGCCGCCGGGGTGTCCGGACAGCGGGGGAGACGCCGCGTCCGCCGAGGTCCACACGGTGAGCGCCGGCCGCTGGGATGCCCGCCACCTCGTCCCTGTGCGCGCCGTGCGCCGGATCGAGGGCGACGCTCGAGCGACCAGCCCGGATGCCGTACCGCGACAGATTGACGACCTGGCCGCCCATCGAGTGTCCCACGGCGATCAGAAGCGGTCAGAGCGCGGTGTAGCCGAGCTGGCGCCTCATATAGGGGGTCATGAGGGTCTTCGCCTTGGCCATGGCGGTGGCCCGGGTGCCGAGGACCGCGGCCTCGCCGAGCGGAACTGGCAGCACGGTCACCCCGTCGGCCGGGCCGAAGGGCACGATGAGCGGGGTGCGGCGGACGGCCCGGTAGGAGCGCGGCTTCTTGCTGTGCCGTCCTGAACTGCGCAAGTAGGCAAGGACGTTGTGGGCGGCGACCTCCGCCTGGGCGAGCGCGGCCGGGGTGACCTTGAGCTCGGTGACGTCATTCACGTCACCGACCGCGAACACGTCCGGCCTGCCCTCGACCCGGAGCCTCCGGTCGACCTTGACGTGTCCCGTCCCGGTCAGCCAGTCGCCGTGCCCGGCCAGGCGCAGCCAGAGGGTGTTGGGGGTGGTGCCGGTCGCCCAGAAGGAGAGGTCGGCGGCGAGGACGGTGCCATGGGCGTCGCGGTAGGTGCCGAAGTCGTTGCCGGGGGACATGAAGGCGTCCAGCCGGACCGCCACGTCGTGGGCCTCCAGCCAGGTCCGGGCCTTGCGGCCGGCGCGGGCGCTGCCCGTGGACTGCAGCAGTTCCTGCCCGGAGTGCGCGAGGGTGACGCGGGCGTCCGGCCGGGCCAGCCGGATCTCGGCGCTGAGTTCGACGCCGGAGGGGCCGCCGCCGACGACCAGGATGTGGTCGGCGGCGGCGATGTTGTGCTGGTGCTCGGCGAAGGCCTTCGCGGCCTCGTCGGCGGTGGAGCCGACGAAGCGGGCCGGTTCGGGATAGTCGGCGCCGGTGGCGATGACCAGCACGTCGTACGGCAGCCGGTCGCCCGTGGCGAGGACGACCCGGCGTTCGACGGTGTCGACGCGGACCGCCTTGCCCATCACGACACGGCCGTTGGTCAGCAGCCGGTCGTACGGGATGAACGGTGCGCCGGTCCACTCCGGGCGCACACCCGCCCGCAGGGAGGCGATGCGGTGGAAGAAGACCTCCTTGCGGTCCACGAGCGTGACATGCGCCGTCGTATCCAGCTTCTTCGCCAGCCGTATGCCCGCGTAACCGCCGCCGACCACCACTACGTTGCCGTCCCGCACAGTGATTCTCCTGAGCCAGGTGGGGGGAATGGCGGCGAGCCTAACACTTGAAACATCAAGCGTAGGGCGGGTTCTGTGAGAGTGCTGTAAAGACGCCCACGGCCGGTGCGGTCCGGCGGGTCGGCAGACGACGGGACGCCGACGGGCCGGTACGCCCGTGGTCGGCCCTCGTCTCAAGTCGCGGTCACGGGATGGCCAGCGGGGTCAGCGGCGGTGGTGGTGTCGGGCGGCCGCTGTGGAGCCGGCGGGTGACCTCGGTCAGGTCGGCGACGAACATGCCGGCCAGTTCGGCCGTGAACCCGGTGCGTACGACGAGACGCAGGACGGAGACGTCCTGGCAGGGCGCGGGAAAGGTGTACGCGGGCAGGTGCCAGCCGCGGGCGCGCATGGCCTGGGAGACGTCGAACACTGTCAGGCCCTCGGTGCCGGGCGCCAGGCGGAAGGCGAAGGCGGGCAGTTCGGAGCCGTCGGTGACCAGTTCGTAGGGCGGGATGCTCTGGATGCGGGTGGCCAGGGCACGGGCCGTCGTACGGTTCTGGGCCGCCAGGTCGCGCAGCCCGTCGAATCCGTACCGCAGGAAGCTGTAGTACTGCGCCACGACGTGCGCGCCCGGGCGGGAGAAGTTGAGGGTGAAGCTGGGGGAGCGGCCGCCGAGGTAGTCGACCTCGAAGACGAGGTCGTCGGGGAGGGCTTCGGCGTTGCGCCACAGGGCCCAGCCCAGTCCGGGGAAGACATGCCCGTACTTGTGCCCCGAGGTGTTGATGGAGGCGACGCGTTCGAGCTGGAAGTCCCAGAGCAGACCCGGGTCGAGGAAGGGGGCCACCATGGCGCCGGACGCGCCGTCGACATGCACGGGGATGTCGGTGCCGGTGGCGGCCTGGTATCCGTCCAGGGCCAGGCAGACGTCCGCGACGGGCTCGTAGGAGCCGTCGAACGTGGATCCGAGGACGGTGACGACACCGATCGTGTTGTCGTCGCAGTACGCGGTGAGCGTGTCCGCCGTGAGGTGGTAGCGGCCCGGTTCCATCGGGACGTAACGCGGCTCCACCTCGAAGTAGTTGGCGAACTTCTTCCAGCACACCTGGACGTTCGCGCCCATCACCACGTTCGGGTGCGCGGTGTCCTTGCCCTGGGCCCGCCGCCGGTCCTGCCAGCGGCGCTTGAGCGCGAGGCCACCGAGCATGGCCGCCTCGCTCGAACCGGTGGTGGAGCAGCCCCGGACCTGTTCCGGGTGCGGCGCGTGCCAGAGCCGGGCGAGCATCCGTACGCAACGCTCCTCCATCGCGGTGATCTGCGGGTACTCCGCCCGGTCCGCGAGGTTCTTCTCCGCGGTCTCCGCCATCAGCTGCCGTGCCTGCGGTTCCATCCACGTGGTCACGAAGGTGGCGAGGTTCAGCCGTGCGTTGCCGTCGAGCATGAGCTCGTCGCGCACTCGGCGGCCGACCAGGTCGGGCGACGACGCGTTCGGGGGCAGCTCCTCGACCGGCAGCAACAGGTCGTCCGAGGGCGGGCGGTCGGGCCCGGGCGAAGCGGTCAGGGTGTCGAACTCGGGTGCGGTCATGACGTCGGTATGCGGGATGGGCATGAGTGCCTCGATGCCTTTCTGGTCCGTACGGCCCCGTGCACTCCGAAGCTAGATCGCTTTTCCGTCCGGCATCTGTGCCGATTACACCGATCCAGTGATCGATTTGCGGACTGATGAACTGGATTTTCCCATCCACATACTGGCCGGGCCGCCGCAACGACCCCACAGGCCGCGTGGCGATCGGCGGGAAGGACGGTGCCGGGCGTCCCCTGCCGGCACCGTCCGGGCCGTGCGCCGCTCAGGCACGGCCCGTCCTGGGGAGGAGGTTGCCGGAACGGGCTTTCGGCGACCTCGAGTTGGCGGGCGTGTGGCCCACCGCGCCGTCAGGGCTCAGTTGGCGCTCACGCTTTAGGTCTCCTCCGGCGCTACCGCCGTCTCCGGTTGACGGTCTTGCCCATGTGCCTGTGGCCCGGCAGGACGGCAGGACGGCAGGACGGCAGGACGGCAGGACGATCATGGTGCCCGCCGCCATGATGATGCCGCCCACGAGGCTGGTGTGGGCGATGGCGTGGGCGAAGGACTCGTGGACCGCGCCGACCAGGCTCTGGGCCTGCTGGGCGTCACCGCTCGGGCTCTTGGCGATCCGCTCGGCGACGGCGAGTCCTCCGCCCACCGAGTCCTTGGCGGTGTCCGACGCGGCGGCCGGGAGGTGGCCGCCGACCAGGTCGGTGAGCTTGTCCTTGCACGAGGTGGCCAGCAGCGAGCCGAGGATCGCGATGCCCAGGGAGCCGCCGAGTTCCAGCGCGGTGTCGTTGGCGCCGCCGCCGACGCCCAGCTCCGACTCGGGGAAGGAGGCCATGATGGTGTCGGTGGCCGGGGACAGGCTCAGCCCGACGGCGAAGCCGAGCAAGAGCAGCGAGGGCAGGAAGTCGGTGTAGGTGGAGCCCGATGCGACGCGGGTGAGCAGGAAGACGCCGGCGGGGGTACCGGAGAGGGCTCAGACGAGGTCGGGGAGAGGGCGCCGGGCGACCTCGTGGGCGTCGTCCGGCGGGACGCCCAGCATGAGCAGGGTCATCTCCGCGAGGTTCATCGCGGCCTCGTCGCCGTCCAGATCGGGGCGGGAGAACCTCAGCTCCACCAGGGACAGCAGGGCGCCGCCCAGACCGGTGAGAGCGATAGTCGGGTCCAGCACCTTGAAGCGGCCGGCGGCGATACCGGCCTGCAGGTCCCGCGAAGCGCGATTGGTCAGCCCGTTGTCCGAGTGGATGTGACCGAGGCCGCGCCGGCGAAGCACCTGCATCAACTCCGGGTGGGACGTGGTCAGACGTGCGCTGAGCCGGAAACCGGCCGCGACCAGTTCCGCCGGGTCGTCGATGCCCACCAGCCGCTCGTCGAACGCCCGGCCGAACTCTTCCAGGGCGTCCGCGACCGCCGCCTCGAACAACTCCGTCTTCGACTCGAAATGGTTGTAGAAGGAGCCGAAGCCCACGTCCGCCCGCTCCGCGATCGCCTGAATGCTGGCGCTGGTGTCACCGGTCTCGGCGAGGATCTGCCGTGCCGCGCGGACGAGCGCCTGACGGGTCTCGGCGCGGCGCCGTTCGAACCGGTTGCTGGGCGGGGCTGACGTAGGCATGTGCAGAGTCTAACTAGCGGCGATGGTCATCGCAGACCTGATGAAATCCTCACTCTCGCCCTCTGCCCGGGCCGCTCGTGTCACGCGCCGCGAGGGAGCCCTCGCACGGAAGCGCCGATCCTGTGCCCGACCAGCGATGACGCACTCCGCAAGCCGGAAACACAACAGCTGCTCACAAAACCCGTCCGGATTCCTGTCACAGCCGCGTGTGCCGATCCGTCGGTGCTGTGAAGACGCCAACCAGGCCGAAGCGAAGGAGAGCAGCCATGACCAACCCCTCCATCTCCCGGATGGCCGACCCGGGCGAGTTCGTGCCCGAGCTGAACGACATCAGCGCCGCCCTCTTCCGGGCCACAGGCAACCGCTCGGTGTCCCGCTCCACGATGAACCTCGTCCACCTGCGCGCCGGGCAGATCGTCGGCAACACCTACCTGACGGTGCTGAACACCGGCTTTCTGCGTAAGGCCGGGGAGTCCGAGGAGCGCATCACCGCCGTCTCCTCCTGGCAGGACGCTCCGTACTTCACCGACGCCGAGCGCGCGCGTTGTCGTCGGTCGCCGACCGACGTCCCCCAGCCTTCGGCCGGGGGTGCCCCCACCGCGTCGCCCGTCGCGGAAGCGGCTGATTGTCCACGCCTCCTCCGCCTTGCAGACACACGCACCAGCCCCCGCTCCCCGGCATGGAACTGCACCGCCACTGACCTGCGGCCTGATCCAAACGACAGGCCCTAGGGCAGCGGCACGCCGCCGGTGGCGTTGAGGATTTCCGCGGTGATGAAGCTCGCCCGCGAGGAGGCGAGGAAGACGTAGGCGGGTGCGATCTCGGCGGGCTGGGCGGGCCTACCGAGTGGTGTCTGCTTACCGAACTCGGCGGTGTCCGGCATCGTCGCCGGAATCAGCGGCGTCCACACGGGGCCCGGCGCCACCGCGTTGACACGGATACCGTCACTGGCCACCATCTGCGCGAGCCCCTGTGTGAACGTCACGATCCCACCCTTCGTCGTCGCGTAGTCGAGCAGATGCGGGCTCGGCTTGTACGCCTGCACGGAGGTGGAGTTGATGATGGAACCGCCTGCAGGAATGTGCGGAAGGGCCATCTTGCACAGCCAGAACAATCCGTACAGGTTCGTACGCATCACTCGGTCGAACTGCTCTGTCGAGATCGCTTGGATGCCCTCCGGCTGGGACATCTGGTATGCCGCGTTGTTGACGAGGATGTCGATGCGCCCGAACTCGCCGACGGCATGCTCCACCAGACGGCGGCACTGCTCCTCTTCGCGGATGTCGCAGGGTACGGCGACGGCCTTGCGGCCGGCCTCCTCGACGAGACGGGTGGTCTCGGCGGCGTCGCTGCTCTCTTCCGGCAGGTAGGTGAACAGGACATCCGCTCCTTCGCGGGCGTACGCAAGGGCAACGGCGCGGCCGATACCGGAGTCGCCGCCCGTCACCACCGCCTTGAGATCCAGGAGAAGCCCGCTGCCCTCGTACGAGTCCTCCCCGTGGTCGGGGGGCGGGTCCATCGGACCGGTCCAGCCGGGATGTTCCTGCTCCTGCTGGGGGAATTCGGGGCGGGGATGCTTGTGCGTGGGGTTCTCAGTCATGGGAGCTGCCTCATGGGTGATCGGGCGAGGGGGGAGCGCAGTGCGCTCTGGGCTTGCCGCCAGGCTTGCAGGAGACGGGAGGGTCGGCGAGCCGACCGTCCCGTCCAGCCGCCGCAGCGTGACGGTCCTCCGCGAGGTCGTCGATGCGTCGTCGCAGACAAAGCGCGGCTCCCGGGGCCGCGGCTCCCCGGTGCCCGGCCCGGGGCGCCGGCCTTCAGCGGCCGAGGGCGCTCGCCAACTGCCGCTTGGTCATTGAGGAGCGGCCCTGGATGTTGCGCTTCTTGGCTTCTTCGTACAACTGGTCCCTGGTAGGCCCTTCGGAGCCGCTGTGCGAACGCTGTCCGCCGCGCTGGGACGCCGACTTCGGGTCACGGGCGGAAGCCTTGCCGACGGTCTTCGACTCGCCCGACCGGGCGCGTTCCTTGTTGACCGTCCGCGCGGCGATCTCCTTGGACCGCTTGGTCGACTCGCCGCGGTCCTCGGCGCTCTTCTTGATGTGTTCGTACTGCCGCTCCCGCTTGGAGCTCGATCCAGCCGGCATGGTGTCCCTGTCCTTTCCTGAGCGCGCGGATCCGCTTCATCCGCAGGAACCTCACTCACCTCAGAGTTCGTTCGCGGGCACGAGTTCCCCCCTCCCGCCGTCCGATACTCGGGGAACGCAGTCGGGGAACGCATACACCCGTCCCGACGGCGCGGGCAGCATGCATCCCGGGCTTTCGGGAACTGCTCCACCATGGGTCCGAACCACGATGAGGCGCCCGTCCTCGACGCGCTCGCCAGATATCACGACAACGAGGAGTTGGGATTCACGCCTCCCGGCCACAAGCAGGCCCGGGGCGCGGACTCCCGCGCACGTGCCGTGCTGGGGGACGCCGTGTTCTTCGGCGACGTCCTGGCCAACGGGGGCCTGGACGACCATCTCGCCCGCGGCCGCGCCCTGGAACGGGCCGAAAACCTCATGGCCGACGCGGTGCGCGCCGACCGTGCCTTCTTCTCCACATGCGGCAGTTCCCTGTCGGTGAAGGCCGCCATGCTGGCGGTGACCTCTCCCGGCCACCGGCTCCTCGTGGGACGTGACGCCCACAAGTCGGTCGTCGCCGGGCTGATCCTGTCCGGTGTGGAGCCGGTATGGGTGGAACCCCAATGGGACGCCTTCCGGCACATCGCCCCTCCCCCCTCGGCGGCCGCCTACGACAAGGCGTTCACGGAGCACCCCGATGCCGACGGGGCGCTGGTGACCAGCCCCACCCCGTACGGGGCCGCGGCCGACCTCACGGGCATCGCCGACGTCTGTCACCGCCGCGGTAAGCCGCTCATCGTGGACGAGGCCTGGGGAGCGCACCTGCCCTTCCACGACGACCTGCCGTCGTGGGCCATGGACGCCGGTGCCGACATCTGCGTGACCAGCATCCACAAGATGGGCAGCGGCCTGGAGCAGGGCTCGGTGTTCCACCTCCAGGGCGATCTCATCGATCCCGCCGAACTTGCCTCACGGGCCGACCTCCTCGGCACCACCAGCCCGAGCGTCCTGCTCTACGCAGGCATCGACGCCTGGCGCCGGCAGATGGTCCAGCACGGCCACGAACTCATCGGCCAGGCCCTGCGGCTGGCCGCCCGCACGCGCACAGCCATCGAGGCGATCGACGGCTTCCACGTCAACGACGCCGATGACTTCTGCGGTCCTGGTCTCGCCGCTGACTTCGACCCCCTGCCCGTCGTCATGGACATCAGCGAACTGGGCACCACCGGCTACCGGGCCGCCGACTGGCTGCGCCGGCAACACCACCTCGACGTCCATCTGTTCGATCACCGGCGCCTGAGCGCCCAGCTCACCCACGCCGACGACGAACAGACCACCGGGCGCCTCCTCACCGCCCTGCACGACCTGGCCGACCACGCCGCAGATCTGCAAGATGCCCCGCAGGTCAGCGTCCCCTCCCCGGCCGAACTACGAATGGACCAGGTCGCACTGCCACGCGACGCGTACTTCGCCCGGCATGCCGAGGTCTCCGTCATGGACGCCGCCGGCGGGATCGCCGCCGAAATGATCACCCCGTACCCGCCTGGCATCCCCGTCGTACTGCCCGGCGAACGCCTGACCGAGCCCGTCCTGGAATACCTCACCACCGGAGTCAGCGCCGGCATGTTCCTCCCCGACGCCGCCGACCAATGCCTGAAAACCGTGCGCATCGTCGTGGAGGACTGATCCGCGCATCGAAAGCCGGATGCCGATCTGCGAAGCCAGCAACGCCGGCAGCACCAGAGCGGCTTCCGCTGGTCCACCGAGTCGATGACGCCGCGGACCGTCGCGACAGACGGGACCCCCGGGACCACGGCGCGTGTCCCTGCCGCACCGCTGTCCCGGGGGCCAACCGCCCGGTGAACCCCCCCTGTTTGCCTGGCCGGGTGTGGCTTTCACAGCCCTCGGGGGACCGGACCGCCCTACCATCCACCCAGGCGGGGTCAGTCCTTCTTGCCGCGTCCCGTCAGCGCGTCCCGCATGCGGTCCACCAGGCCGACTCCCGGCGCCAGCAGCTTGTTGGCCGGCGGGGTGTCCGGGGCGGACGGGTGCGGGCGGGTCGGTGCCAGCTTCTTCGCCCGGCGGACCTTGTCACCCAGCTCGTCGAGCGCCTCCGGCGGACACGCCGCGCGCAGCCTGGGGAAGAGGTTCTGCTCCTCGTCGGCGACGTGCGAGCGGATCTCCGTCATCAGTGTCCCGATGAGCCGGTCGAACTCCGGGTCACCGGCCTCGTACCCCTCCAGGTCCTTCATGATCTGCTCGGCCCTGGAGTGGTCCTCGATCTCCTTGTCGGCCAGCGCGTCGCCGCCCGGGATGTGCTCGCGCACCGCCGGGTACAGGTACTCCTCCTCGGCCACCGAGTGCCGCACCAGCTCGATCGTGACCTGGTCCGCGTACACCTTGCGGTCCTTGTCGCCGGGCGGAAGCGCCGCGATCCGGCCGAAGAGTTCCTCGACCTCCCGGTGATCGGTCACCAACTCGTCGATGATGTTCCCACCATGACCCATGTTCTCCACCTCCAGAAAGGGCGGCGGTCCGGTCCAGCCGCCGGAGGATCCGGGTGCCCGTGGTCGGCGGGCTCACACAGTGTCCACGGGCCCTCGGAAGGGTGAGCGCGGGCCGCACGTCACAGGGCCACCGCCATGGCGATCAGCCCGATCGCTATCAGGGCCACCACCACCATGATCAAGACCAGCGGCATCGTGCTCCACCCCTTGCGCGTCTCGGGCGGCTCCGGACGGGAGATACCGGAGGTGCCCCCTTCCGCGGGCGGGGTGTCACCGGGAGCCACCCCTCCACCTGGTTCTAGTCCCGGTGTGCGTTCGGGCTCGGGATCAGGAGTCGTCATGTCGCCCTCCTCGGCTCTTGACCGGGCTACGGCCGGTTGCCGCCCCAGCCCGAGTACCCGCACCCCACCGGCCTCACATGATCGCTCCTGGAGTGTTTCCGGCGCCTGCGGAGGTGCGCCTCCGGGCTGACGCGCAGGTGGCCTTCGCCACGGTCGCACTCCTGCGGGTGAGGTCTGTCGTTGTCGTGGCACTTGGTGTGGCATGGAGTGGATGTGCAGGCCGGCCCGGGCGGTCCGGTACTGGGTGGACGCGGCCGTATCGGCGGTACGGCGGGCGTGGGCCGGTCCGGGCCCTGAACGGGATCTGGCGGTTCAGGCGGGCAAGGCGGCGCTGGCCGCCTGGGTGGCGTGGGCGGTCGTGGGCTGGTGGCTCCAGGCTCCGATGGCGTTCGTGGCGCCGTGGGTCGCGGTCGTACTGGTGGAGTCGACGGTGTACCGGTCGGTCGCGCACGGACTGCAGCAGCTCGCGGCGATCGCGGTGGGCACGGCGGTCGCGACAGCGGTGGCGTTGCTGCTGGACAGCACGATGCTGACGATGGCCCTCGTCCTTCCGGCGGTGCTGCTGCTGGGCCAGTGGAAGCGGCTGGGAAGCCAGGGCATCTACGCCGCCACCGGAGCGCTTTTCGTGCTGACGGCCGGCCAGGTGACCGTCGCTTCGTCGGCCGCGCGTATCGCGGAGGCGGTTTTCGGCGCGGTGGTCGGAGTGGTGGTCAACGCCTTGATCCGGCCTCCGGTGTACACACGTGACGCCCGCCGGGCACTGGAGCACGCGGCTGGCGAGGCGCAGGAGATCCTGGACGCGGTGGCCGACGGCCTGGACGCCGGTGAGTGGGACGGCCAGGCTGCCCGGGACTGGCACGAGCGCGCACTGCGCCTGGGCCGCCTTGTCGAGCAGGCTCGTTCGGCGATCGGCTGGAGCCACGAAAGCATGCGCGTCAATCCGCGGGGGCGCCGCAACTGGACTGCCTCCGCTCCCGGCAAGGCGTACGCCGACGCGTTGGCCGTGCTCGACTACGTGGCCGTCCACACGGCAGGGGTGACCCGGACGGTATGGGAGACCGCGGACGGCGGGATGAAGGCCCGGCCGGCCGCGGGGATCACCCGCGCCTACGCGGACTTTCTCCGCCGTACGGCGTGCGCCATAGGCCTGTACGGTCGGTCCCGGTTCGGTACCGGGGGCCGTGACGATGCCGCTGGCGAGCGGCTGCGCGAGGCGGTCGGGGAGCTTCTCCGCACGCTGGAGGAGTTCCGCCGACGGCTGCCGGGAGCCGTGCCCGACGATCCGGACGCGCTGGTGGTCTACGGAACGCTGCTGGCCCAGGCGCATCGCCTGGCCGATCAACTCGTCCAGGACTGACGAGACCGCCTGCCGCCGATGGCAGGCGGGTCGTCGCCCTTCGTGTGCACCGGCCGGACACACCCGCGGCCGTCAGGCGGGCGCCGACAGGGGACGGGCCGTCAATGCCCGAGCGACGCCGAGGAGGCTGTCAGCCATGGCCGGAGGCGCCGGCTGTCCCGACGGCCCGGTGACGTGCCGGTGACGAGTACGGCGGTGGGTGCGGTCGCGGCGGTGCCGAGCAGTCGCTTTCCGGCGAAGACGTGGTGCGCTGGGACGGCAGCAGGGCGAGGACCGGCGGTCACGGCGGGCCCGAGTCCGCGGACCGCGGCGAGCGGGCCCATCCCAGTGAGCGTTCGACGGCCCGCTGCCAGTCGGCGTACTCCGCCTCCCGTAGCGCGGGGTCCATGTCGGGCAGCCACTGGGCGGCCCGGTGCCAGTTGCGGCGCAGCACTTCCAGGTCCGGCCAGTAGCCCGCGGCGAGCCCGGCCGCGTAGGCCGCGCCGAGTGAGACCGTCTCGGCGACCATCGGCCGTACCACGGGCACGTCGAGCACGTCCGCCACGAACTGCATGAGCAGGTTGTCCGCGGTCATGCCCCCGTCCACCTTGAGCTGCTGGAGGGAGACCGAGGAATCGGCGTTCATGGCGTCGACGACCTCACGTGTCTGCCACCCGGTGGCCTCCAGGACGGCTCGCGCCAGGTGCCCCTTGGTGATGTACGAGGTGAGGCCGACGATGACCCCGCGCGCGTCGCTGCGCCAGTGTGGTGCGAACAGGCCTGAGAAGGCGGGGACGATGTAGCAGCCGCCGTTGTTCTCGACCGTCCGGGCCAGGGTCTCGATCTCCGGAGCGCTGCTGATCAGGCCCAGGCGGTCACGGAACCACTGGACGAGTGCTCCGGTGACGGCGATCGACCCCTCCAGGGCGTAGGCCGGCTGCTGGTTCCCGATCTTGTAGGCGACGGTCGTGAGGAGTCCGTGCCGCGACCGCACGATGTCGCTGCCGGTGTTGAGCAGCAGAAAGCTCCCCGTACCGTACGTGCACTTCGCCTCGCCCGGGGAGAAGCAGGTCTGGCCGAAGAGCGCTGCCTGCTGATCGCCGAGCGTGGCCGTGATGGCGACACCCGGGAACAGCGAGCGGGCCTCGCCGTATGTCTCGGCGGAAGATCTGATCTCGGGCAGCATCGCGCGGGGCACCCCGAAGAAGGACAGCAGCTCTTCGTCCCAGGTGAGCGTGCGGATGTTCATCAGCATCGTGCGGCTGGCATTGGTGGGGTCGGTGATGTGCATGCCGCCGTCGGCCCCTCCGGTGAGGTTCCAGATCAGCCAGCTCTCCATCGTTCCGAACAGCACCTCGCCGTCCGCGGCGCGCTGCTGGAGACCCTTGACGTGGTCGAACAGCCAGCGGATGCGCAGCGCCGAGAAGTAGGTCGACGGCGGCAGACCGCACCGTTCCAGGAAGAACTCCTCGCCGGGGCGCTGTCTTAGCTCCTCGACCAACGGGGCCGTGCGAGTGTCCTGCCAGACGATCGCCCGGCCCAGCGGGACCCCGGTCCGCCGGTCCCAGAGCACGGTCGTCTCGCGCTGGTTGGCCAGGCCGATGGCGGTGATCTGGCCCGTGTCCAGACCGGCGCCGGACAGGGCTTCGGGCCCGATGCGCCGTAGGTTCTGCCATATCTCGACGGCGTCGTGCTCGACCCACCCGGGTTTGGGGAAGTGCTGCCGATGCTCTCTCTGCGCGACCGAGACCAGCCGACCACGGTGGTCGAACAGAATGCACCGGGTCGAGTTGGTGCCCTGATCGATGGACATTACGTACCGTTCAGCCATGATCGGGTCTGCCTTCCGACGGGTCGACGTGTGGCCGGGCCTGACCTACCAGCGGGCGGCTCCCAGATCTCGGGAGATCGCCCGCGCTGCCTCACGGATCAGGGTGATCAGACTCGGCCGGGGTCGGCCCTGGCTGTCACAGATCCGCTCCACCGGCCCGGACAGCCCGATGGCGCCGACTGCCAGGCCGCCGTGCCCTCGGATCGGCGCGGCGAGCCCGGCCTCGCCCATGCTCATCTCCTGGATCTCGGCGGCCCAGCCGAACTCCCGGACCTCGGCGAGCGCCCGGGCCAGCTGGTCGCGGTCGGTCAGGGTGTGCCGGGTGTACGCCTCCAGCCCCGGAGGCCGGGCGGGCTCGATCGTCGCGGTCCCGTAGGCCAGCAGTACCTTGCCGAGCGAGGAGGCGTGCAGCGGCAGCAGCGAGCCCACATCCAGGGTCTGGAAGGTGTCGTCCGGCCGGAACACGTGGTGGACGACCAGCACGCTGCCTTCCAGTGGTGTCCCCAGGCGAACCGCCTCCCCGCTGCGGGCGGCGAGGGCATCGGCCCAGTTGAGTGAGCGCGAGCGCAGCTCGTTGACGTCCAGGTAGCTGGTGCCGAGGTGCAGCAGGGCGGCTCCGAGCTGGTATTTTCCCGTCGCCGCGTCCTGCTCGACGAAGTCCACGTGCTGGAGCGTTCGCAGAATGCCGTGGGCTGTGCCCTTGGCAAGCCCGAGCGAGGCCGCCACCTCGCCGAGCCCCAGTCGGCGGGGCCCGCCGGCGAGCAGGCGCAGTATCGCCGCCGCCCGTTCGATCGACTGGACTGGGCCGGCCATGAGGCGAGCCTATTACCGCCACGGACGCTTCGCTTCACGGGCGGACGGCCGCTGCGGAGTCCTCGTGAAGGTCTGCGTTCGGTAATGCCGACCGCCGTTCATTGACCTGCCCGATTTGACTCCATAACTTGCTACGAGGCCGGAATGCGTTGAGATGTGGCGCCGGACCGGTTGCACAGACCACCGGGAGAGACCATGGCGGTACAACTCAAGACGCTCCGTCGGGCGACATACGAATACGTGTGTCCGGTGTCGCCCGTCGCCGGAGCCGTTTCGGTCGTACGCCGAAATGCGGCGGCGGTCCTCGCCGACTGGAACGTGTCTGCGGAGATCGTCGAGGACGCGTTGCTCGTGGTGTCGGAGCTGGTGACCAACGCGATCATTCACGCCTGCCCCCCGGCCGTGCTGCGGTTGTCCTGGGTGCCGTGTGACCGCGCCTGCACTCTGCGCATCGAGGTCGCCGACGCGGGACCCGCCCTCTCGGTGGGTCGATGCGCCGGGGTCGACCCGGACGAGCACGGCCGTGGCGAGACGATCGTCCACGCCCTGGCGACGCGTGACGGCATACGTGTCCACCCCGGCGGGGTCACCCGGTGGGCCGAACTCGTGCCGGGACAGCGCGTCTAGAGCGCGACCTCCGCAGGGGACGGCACGCGTAGCTGCCCGTCCGCCGTCTGCTTGCGAAGCAGGAGCAGGGCGGCGTCGTCGTGCAGCCGGCCGCCCACGTGCGCCAGCAGCTCGTCATGGAGCGCGGTGAGCGTGCGTGCCGGGTGATCGGACACATGGCGGGCCACGCCTTCGGCCAGTGGATAGAACCTGCGGGCGTGATCGCGTGCCTCGGTGACCCCGTCGGTGTAGAGCAGGAGCTGGTCTCCCACCGCGAAGGACAGATGCTGGAGGCGGGGGGCCTGCCCCGAAAGGGCGCGCAGCCCGAGAGGCGGCGCGGGATGAGCGGGCTCCACCGCCCTGACGTCTCCGGAGGCCGATATCAGCAGCGGAGCCGCGTGTCCGCAGTTGACGACCTCCATGCGCCCCGACCCGGGGCATCCGGCGACCACGGCGGTCACGAAGTCGTCCGGGCCCAGATTGCGGGCCAGGCTGCGCTCGATCCTGCCGACGACCGCCAGCAGGTCGGGCTCGTCGTAAGCGGCCTCACGGAACACTCCGAGTACGAGTGCGGCGGTCTCCACGGCGGGCAGCCCCTTGCCGCGTACATCGCCGACGATCAGCCTGATGCCGTGCGGGGTGGACACCAGGGCGTAGAGATCCCCGCCGATCCGGGCCTCGGCCGCCGCGGCGCTGTAGCGTACGGCCACCTGGAACGGGCCGACGGTCTCCGGGACGGGCTGGAGCAGCGCGTGCTGGGCCGCCTCGGCGACCGAACGTACGGCTGCGAGCACGCGCTCCCGACGGCCACGCATCCCGCTGGCCAGGCCGCTCGCCGCGGTGACGGCCAGCACTGCGGACAGTACGGCCGCCAGCTCACCCGCGGGAACGCCCTGCCCGTGGCCCAGCGTCGAGCCGAGCGCCGCCGCGAGGAGTCCGACGCAGAGCACGCCGCGCGGCCCGTTGGTGGCGGCGGCCAGCGCGGGTCCGGCCGCCAGCAGTGGCAGCCAGATCATCCCCGCCCCTCCGGTGATGTCGACGAGTACGACTACGGCGACGACCAGCACCGGCAGCGAGGACAGCACTGGGCTCGACTGCCCGGCCACACGCCGACGCCCCGGATCCCAGGCGCGGGCCGCACGGTGCCTGAACAACCGCCTCGACGCGTGGTCAACGCCATGAAGTAGGGCCTGGCTCATGTTTCGTCCGCAGTCCTCGCCTATACGGGGGCATATACCCGGAATGTCCCTTTCGTTAAGGAAACTGGCTGGGCGTGGGCAGCCACAAGAAGCGGTATTTCAGATAGTGAGCGACAGGCTTCTGGTCACTCGGCTCGCCGTCGGGAGCAGACGCGCCAGGATCTCCTGCAACCGGGCCTGCCGTTCCACCGGCAAAGAGACTCCGAGCGAGCCGAGCGTGTCCCCGCTGTAGACGGGCACGGCGACGCACACCGTGCCGAGCGCGTACTCCTCCAGATCCGTGACAGCCGGCGCCAGGGGAGACGACTCGATCCTGCGCAGCAGCTCCGGAACACTGGTGATCGTGCGCGGTGTGAGATCGGCGAGGTGGTGCCGGGACAGATACTCACGGCGGGCATCCTCGTCCAGCTCACGCAGCACGGACTTGCCGAGGGCGGTGGCATGTCCGGCGTCCTCGAACCCCACCCACAGATCGACCCGCGGTGTACGGGGGCCGTTCACGATCTCGGCGACCCGGATCTCACCGTCCTCGTAGAACGTGAGGTAGGCGGCAGCGGACAGCTCGTCCCGCAGGGCGGCGAGCGCCGGGCGGACACGGCTGAGCAGCGTCTGGGTGTGGCCCGCCGAGTGCAGGGATTTCACCTTGTCGCCCAGGACGAAGCCGCCGTCGCCCAGTTTCCGCACGTACCCGTCGTGCACCAAAGTGCGCAGCAGGTGATAGGCGGTGGCCAGGGGCAGTTCCGTCTCGCGTGCCAGCTGTTTCGCCGGCGCGCCGTTCTCGTGCGCGCTCACCGCCTCCAGCAAGCGCAAGGCCCGCTGCACGGACGTGATGAGAGTGGGGCCGTCCTGAGCGCCCATAGGACAAGACTGCGCCGGGCAGCTGGCGCGGGCAAGGCAGGCACCGCACACGGTGGCGGCAAGGCGGACGGCGTCCGTCACGTCATGCCTGTGCACGCGCCCGCCGCGCTGTTCGGGAAACGGCTTCGCATTCGGGAGCGTCGACCACCAGCAGGCGCATTAGTCTCGCTTTGCGCTGCTGCACCGCAGTCCGGGCGTCGGTCTCCCTCCGTCGACCGGCGCCCCGGTCTGCCGGCAGCGGGAAGGGGTGCACGCAGGGTACTCACCGCACCTCGGGCCCGGCCCTCTGGCGTCTCCAGGGCCGGGCCCTCCCTTTTGTCGCTGCGGTCGGCCGTGAGTCCGCAAGCAGCATCGGGGCACCGGTGACCGCAGCGGGAACTCCCCGCTCAACTTCATGGACCGGCTCGAGACGGACCACATTTTCAGTGCCGCCTTCGACGTGGTGAGACTGGGGCCGTTGACGGTAGGGGAGCTCGGGTTCGGTGCCGACGTGCGGCTGCGGTTCGGGGATCCCGGGGCCCATCAGATCGACATCCCCGTGTCGGGGGGCCTCCAGTGGCACCAGGGCGGGCTGGACCCCGTCCTCACCGGGCCGGGTAGCGCGGCGGTGTTCCGGCCCCAGGGACGCACGGTGCTGGAGCGGGTGCGGCCCGGCCGGATGCTGGCGGTGAAGATCGGGCCGCGCGTGCTCGAAGGCCATCTGGAAGGGATGCTGGGCAGGCCGGTGCGCCAGGGGTTCCACCTGGGCCGCAGCATGGACGTGACGTCGGGGACGGGCCGCAGCTGGGCACGGCTGGTGCGGATGGTCATCGGTGAGGCGGGCAACGAAGGGGGCGCGCTGCGGCAGCCGCTGCTCGCCGTCCAGATGCAGGAAGCCCTGCTGACCGGTCTGCTGCTGGCCACGGATCACCCCTACCGGCACGAACTCGACC
>NZ_JBEXWP010000048.1:0-33797 GCF_040629895.1 Streptomyces sp. NPDC005866 | reverse complement strand
TCGGCGGCCTCGGCCACCACCTCGATGTCGTCCTCGAGGCCGAGGAGGGCGCGGAATCCGCTGCGAATGAGGGGCTGGTCGTCGACCAGCAGGACGCGGATCATGACGTCCGGTCCACGGGGAGTTCGGCCTGGACGGTGAAGCCGCCCCCGTCACGTGGTTCGGCGCGTAGCCGGCCGCCGAGGGCGGTGACGCGTTCGCGCATGCCGAGCAGCCCGAGGCCGGGTGTCGGCGCGGTGTCCGGCGTGGCCTTGCCGTCGTCGTCGATGCGCATCGCGAGGGCGTCGGGCCGGTAGTCGATCCGGACCGACACGGTGGCAGCGCCCGCGTGCCGGGCGATGTTGGTGAGCGACTCCTGGACGATCCGGTAGGCGGTCCGGCCCACCGCGGCCGGCACATCGGGCCGCTGTCCTTCGATGGTCAGCGTCGTCTCCAGGCCGGTGCTGCCGGCCCGCTCCACCAGCTGCGGGATGTGGTCGAGCCCATGGGGCGGGGTGGTGTCGTCGTCGCGCAGCGCTTGAAGGGTCGCGCGCAGTTCGCGGGTCGCCTCACGTCCGGCCTCCTGGACCGCCAGTAAGCAGTCGGGCACCTGTTCTCCGCGCTTTCGGGCCACGTGGACGGCGACTTCGGACTGCACCTTGATGATCGAGATCTGGTGGGTGAGCGAATCGTGCAACTCGCGCGCGATGTGCAGCCGTTCCTCGTCGGCTCGGCGTCGCGCGGTCTCCTCGCGGGTGCGCTCGGCTTCGTCCGCCCGCCGCTCGGCCTGCCGCACCGCCTCCCCCGCGGCGAAGGCGGCGATCAGCCAGGCGAACTCGAGGACGCCACGGCCCTGCGCCAGCGCCTCGCCCAAGGGCCCGTCGTGGACGATCAGTGCCGGGATGCGGAGAGCGACCAGCATGGTTACGGACGCCGCCACGGCCAGGGCACGGTGCCCAGCCCGCACCGCGCCGTACACCGCGACCAGGTACGAGACGGCGAGCACGTCGAAACCGGCCGCCTGATAACCCACCGCGCACAGCGAGGTGACGGCAAGGACCACAAGCGGAGCCCGGCGGCGCGCGGCCAGCGCCAGGCCGCCCGCTGCCAGCAGCGCGTAGCCGAGCAGATCGGGCCCCGCGCCGGGGGCCTCCTCGGACCGCCCGGTGCCCAGCAGCAGCGCCGCCACTCCGACGGCGATCGCCCAGTCTCCGACAACGGCCGGGACACGGATCCGCCCTTTGTCCATGCGCGCACCTTAGCTGGATGGCACTGCGGCCGAGTCCCGCTCGTGGACGACCGGTCGGCTACCGCATCCGCGGTATCTGCGCGGCGTCTGCGGTATCCGCGGCAGCCGGGTGCGGCAGCCGCGGCAGCGCTAAGTGCCTGCGTCTGCGGGACGACCGGCGGTGGGTCCGGCCGACATGCTCAGACCCTGACCAGTTCGTAGGAGAAAGGGAGAAACCTTATGTCAGTCGGATTCGTGCTTGCCGCACCGGCGGCCGCGCATGTCTCGGCCCAGTCGGCAGCCGTCGGTGCTTACACCCTGACCACCGGGCGACTCGTGGGCACCACGGCCGCACTGGTGGCGCTGGCTGGCGTGGTCATCGGCGGGCTGGCTCTGGCCCGCTCCGCCGGCCGTATCGGCACCGGCACCGGCACCGGCAACGGGGGGCCATCGTGTCCCTGGTGGCGGGGCTGACCGGCATGGTCATCGGCGCGCTGAATCTGGCCGTCGCCGACGGTGGTCCCGGCACCGGCAACGGAGTAGTCGGTGGCGCCTTGGCCCTGGTGCTGGGGTTGATCGCCACGGTCCTCGGCAGGCTGGCTCTGGCCCGCTCCAACCGCACCGCCTGACCGCCGCACCGCCCGACCGGTTGGCGCAGTGAATACGAGAAGATGCCGCCAAGCACGCGCCGTCGAAACTCGTGAACTCTTCGACTGGCTGACGGACGCTGACTGCCTCCCGAACTGGCGGACAAGTACTGTCCGTTCTCGCGTACAAAGCCACCTGCAGCCTCATCTGCCTGCGACACCTCAAACGAGCCCAGCCACGACCGCATGACGAGCTCGTAGTTCAGAGAACACGTCAACACGCTGCTGATGCAAGAGGTCCTGGCTGATCCGAAGTGGGCGGACAGGCTCACCGACGCGGACCGGCGGGCGCTGTCGCCGCTGTTGTGGACGCACGTGAATCCGTACGGCCGGTTCGAATCGGACATGAACAGCCGCCTCGATCTGGACCTGTCCATCCGGGCGACGGTGCCCGGCCCGCGCACCCCGCACGAGGAGGCAGCCGCAGCCCCGGTGTGAGACCTGGGCTCGGCCCCGGCCGGAGACATGGTGAAAGCGGTGTTGCCCGGGACGCTGAAGCGTTCCAGGCACAACGTGCGTGAGCGGTAGCGACGAAGCTGCTGGGAGACCGCAGGTCCCGGTCGTCTCAGGCGGCCGGGGGATTCCCCGATTCGGGGGCGCGACGGTGTTCGGCGTTGATGCGCTGGGCTTCTGCGAGCTGGTCTTCGAGGACGACGATGCGGCAGGCGGCCTCGATAGGGGTGCCCTGGTCGACGAGCTCGCGGGCGCGGGCGGCGATGCGCAGCTGGTAGCGGGAGTAGCGGCGGTGACCGCCCGCGGAGCGCAGCGGGGTGATCAGGCGCGCTTCGCCGATGGCGCGCAGGAAGCCCTGGGTGGTGCCGAGTATCTCGGCGGCCCGGCCCATGGTGTAGGCGGGGTAGTCGTCGTCGTCGAGACGGCCGAACGAGTCGTCTGCTGTCATCTCACCTCTCTGTGGAACGCGTGGAGGGGCTCTGGTGCCATTGGCACCAGAGCCCCGAAGGAACTGCTACACCATCTGCCGGCCCTGGTACTGCGCCGGCCTTCTGTGTCCGCACTGCCGCAGGGGGGGTGCCGGCGTGTGCGGGGATCGCGGTTGCTTGACCGGAGACCACCTCACTATCGATGTCCTGCGGTACCCGGGCTCAGTGATTCCGCCCGGGCGATCCTGATGGCGCTCGGCTCCTCCGTTCTTCCCTCTGGATGAACTACTTACGGGGGACTGCGTACTGCTTGTACTGCTGGTGGTGCGAACTGCTGGTGACCTGAGTAAGCGCCACTCTTCGGCAGCCAGCCCCGTCGCCCGTCCTGCGTCTGCTCTGGCTTAGAACCCCACTGCCGAACTTCCCGGTACGCGCGCCCGCAGCCGACGCCTTTACCGAGGAACCACTGACAACCGCACTGCTGGTACTGCGAACTGCACTTACTGAACTGCCACTGCGGTACTGCTCACGGCGGCCCCTGATCACTGCGGGCCACCCGGTCCGGTCGTCAGCCCCGTCGCCGTCAGGCAACCGCTCTGGCTTCGGAACTCCACCACCGCACCGTCCTGCAACTGCGTGTACTGCTGCCCGCCAGTCCGTCTCTGCCGGGCCTTGCTGATCTCGGCTACGAGAGAAACCATAACCACACCACCGCCCAATGTCTACTCCAGCCGACACAGGTTTCCGCGTGTTCAACGGTCAGGTAATCGGGCGGCCCTGCCGGGTTAAGGGGGCGCGGGGCGGGGCAAGGGGCGCGTAGGCAGGACCGGGCATTGACGAGCCAGAGGCCAGGGGGAATCTGATGGACACCCTGTGCGTCGACGCCGCGACCATCCGCTCCGCGACCGCCGTCGCCGACGCGCGCGAGACCACCCGGGCCTTCCTCGAAGCCCTCCGACAGCCAGCCGTCGACTCCGAAGACCCGGAGCCGGCGTACGGCAAGAGTGTCTGGGCGGCGCTGACGAGGCCCGATAAGGCGCGAGTGGCACGCCCTCGCCCCCTGGCGAACGGCGGTCCAGCGGCCGGCTCACTGCCGGTAACGCCAGATCTGCCGCAGCCGCAGAGCCTCCATGGCCCGATGGGTCTCTAGTTCCGTATCAGGGAGTGGTTCTCGGCTGAGGCCGAGGCGCACCTGGCGATAGAGCCGGTGCGGGGCGGCGACGGAACTGTCGACCAGCGTGGACAGGAGCGGTTCGTCAGCCGGTGTGCCGCGGTCCGCCGCGACAAGCAAGGCGACTTGGTCGTCCGGGTGTAGGGACGGGAGCTGCCCGCCTGCCCTGACACGGAGGTCGCCCCAGTTCAGCGGTGTACCACCGTCGCGGGCCAGGTCCTCCAGGATGCTGCGGACGATGACGGCCAACTTACCGATGCTCTCGGCCAACAGGCGGTCGTCCTGCGGCGGCTCGGCGGTACGGCCTGCTATCGGCGCAGTGTTTCGCGAGGCGGCCGCCACCTGGGTGGAGCGCTCGGCGGCCTTCCGGTCCTCCAGTCTGCGCCGCCACCGATCGACAAGCTTGGCTTCCACGGCAGGCAGCGGTTGCGCGAGCTGGTCACGCTGTTCGCCGATCTCGTCAAGCAGCCGCAGCAGTTCCTGGGTGGGCCGAGCCTCATGGGTCCGGTCCAGCTCGCCGAGCAGGCGACGGATCTTCCTGAGATTCGGATCCTTCTTCTTGTCTGGTCCCGGCACGACAACGACGGTGCGAGGCCCTGCCTTGACGGAGGTCACGGTGATCGGACGACCGATCAGACGGTCGAGGTCGTCCAAGACACGGTCAACGGCCACCAGCCAGTCACGAAGAGCCCGCCTGCGACGGCAGACCTCTTCGTACCGCTGGAGATGCGCCTCCCCTTGTTGAATTGCCTGTGCCAAGCGCTGAGCACGCAACCCCTTTGACCGGCCCCGAGTCTTCGCCCCCTCCTTCAGCCTTTCCTGTATCTCCGTCTGTCTCTGGCGTGCCCAACGCAGGTCGCTCTCGGAGGGCGCATGCTCCTTGGCAGCCAGTCGGTCCGCAGCAGGCGACGGAGCGGCCGGCACGCGCGCCTGTCGGCTCCCGTTCTCGTGCGTCTTCTTGATCTCGGCCGCCGCCCACTGCTGCAGAGCGAACTCCGAGGTCGGCTCGGCGGCCCCAAGTCGGCCCAGTACCTGGCCCAGGTAGGGAAGGTGCCTGCCCAAGTGGGTGACGACCAGGACGCTCAGCAGCGGGCGGTCGGGGACCCGCGGCTTGTCCACCTCGACCAGCAACTCCTGACGCTTGGGGTTCGGCAGGTCATAGACCCACCTGCCGAGCCGCTCGGCCAGGTCGCTCCACGTGATCGTGGCGCCCTTCGCCGCGACCTCCTCCAGGACCTTCCTGAGTGCATCGGCTGTCTTCGTCGGTGTGATTTCCGGCGGTTTGGGGCCGCCGGGCGGGGGTTCGGCGAGCGGGGTCCGCTCACAGGCGCTGGAGACGCGAGGCGCCGGGAGGTGCTTCTCGTCGAGCGCGACGCTGGGACGCCACAACCCGGTGCGCTCCGCCTCCAGGCCGTTGAGCCGTACCAGGGTGTCGGCCCGGACTGCCCACGAGGAACCTTCTCCTTCGACGACATCCGTGACCAGCAGCCGGACCGAGCCTGCAAGGCGGTAGACGTATTGCTCCGTGGGAGCTGGCACCGTGTCGGGCAGGGACAGACAGGCTTGGACGATGCGGCTTCCCGTCGGTTTGACGAAGCCGGGAATCAGGCGCCTGCCGGGCACGTCCAACGGCGACGAAGACAAGGGTGCTGCTTCTGTGTCCACCGCGAACACGACCTGTCCGCTGGGAAGGGGCACGCTGCTGGGAAGCGGCTCGCAGCCGATGCCGTCGTCGCGGATGGCTCCCTGGGCGCGCAGCTCCTCGAGTGCGGGCGTGACGAGGCCGCTTTCGGTCACCCGGCATTGCTCCAAGGGAGCCCAAGGCGTTTTCCTTCCGTCGGTCATGGTGCCGATGAACACACGACGGTCGTTGCCCTCGGTTTCGCACCGCACGAGTAGCGCGTATCCTCGGCGCGCCACCATGTCGCGTGCGAGCGCGTCGTCCTGGCCGAAGACCCACTCGATACGGCCTTCTTTCGCACCCAGGCTGTCCGCCGCCTTGCGCCAGCTCCGGTAGTCCTCCGGGTGGAGTGCGAACCGGAGATGCGTTCTTGTGCGACGCAGCCAGAAGTCCACGGCATCACCGTGGCAATGGCCGAAGCTGCGCAGCTCGCCCTGGGCCGCATAACCCTGCTCGGCCAGCCAGCGAGTGACATGGGCCTTGATGAACAGGTGGTCGGCACCGTCCGCGCTGTGGGTGGTCCGGTGGCATTCCCCACGGCTGGGGTCGGCTTCGTGGGCGAAGTGGCAGACCCTCGTCACATACCGCTTGGGGCGCAGCGGTTCTCCACAGCCGCCGAGAAGCGTGCCGCACCAGAAGTCGTCCCTTCCGAACTGACGAAGGAACTCGTCGAGGTTGTGCGGCTCCTCCGGAAGGATCACTGGCTGGTCCGAGTCGCGGCCGCCGATGACCGCGGTCTGGATGAGACGCGTGTCGATCTGCCTCAACTTTGAATCCTCCGGTGGGCAGGTGAGATGAATGCCTTGAGGGACAGAAGGGTTGGAGCGTGTTTTCGCATCCGTGTGTCGAGTGCAACCACGTGTCCTAGATGGAAAAACCCAGGTCGGGGTGCAGGTCGAGGCGCTCGGAAGTCACTCGCCACACATCGGGCCGTGCCGAAACCGGGTCGGCTTCATCGCATGCTCGTAGAGGAGTTATTGATCTGCTCGCGGGTCAGTCGCACTGGCTCACCGGTGACGTTGTCGAACCGACGTCGTACCAGAATGCTGAACCCCAGCTCATGCAGAGCCATCTCGGCGACATTGGTGTTGCTCGGGCTTTGGCCGTTGAGCGCGTTCCGCACCAGCGCGAGCGCGGGGAGGTTCTTTCCGCCAACCACGGCGAACACGTTGAAGCTGTCGTCCTCGGGGGTGTGAAGGGCAGCGACGGCAACGTCCGCGAGGGTGAGAACGGCATCCCCACCATCTTTCAGAAGAACCCGGGTTTGTGCAGCCGTGCTGTCGGGCTCGGTGGCCATGTCGTCTCCTCAACGGACCTAGACGGATCGTTCTCCGGCCGTGCGGGCCGGAGCGGTACCCACCGTGCGGCACAGACCACCTCCCGCGGCAGCCATCGTCATGTCGGCCGCGGGACGCAGCTTCCTGTCAGGTCTCCCAACCCTGCTGGGCAACCTTCACAGTTCCTCCCCACAAGTAGCGGCGTGATTCTACGTTCAACAACGCGTGGAGGGAAGTCATGATCAACGTCTTGACCTGCAGTTCCTAACTCACTGCAAGTATCAGCAGTCGCTACGAGATGACTTGAACGTGTCGGTGCTCAGGACGTGCCACCTCGGGGCTCGACGTGGGGCGGCGGCCCCGGTTCGCCTCATGAGCCGCCCATCTGACGGGAAGCCACGGTAAGGGCTAGCAGAGGCAACACTGGGCCGCCGGCCTGCTGTACGGGGGCTACCTTCCAAGTCGGTGAAGCCCGTGGGCGCGGGCCCAGCCCTCTTGTGAGGTCGGTTATAGAGTTCCTGAACGCCTGTAACCAACCCACAAGCGGCCGCCAGCCTGCTCGATCACCTCGTCCACGACGGCCACAAGGGGCTCCACTCTCCCGCCAAGTACCTCAGCTAGACCGTGGTGCAGGCGCGTGCTCAGCCCTGGCGCGGTCGTCTCAAGTCGGCGTGCCAACCACTTCCCACCACCGCCCCAAGAGCCGCCGACGGCCAGCGCCAGCTCGCCGGTCCGGCGGACCAGTTCATTGGCGATGAACAACCGTTCGCTCTGATCGTTGCTCCCCACCAGGTCATCAAGGAGATCGGTGATCGCGTACCGGCGGTCCTCAATCTCTTCGGCCGACGCCGCGGGCGGCCCTGCGGAAGTCAGCTCCCGGGCCTCTGCGGCGAGGTGCGCCCCGAGTCCGTCGGTGTCGAAGAGGAGCAGCCCTTGCGCGCACATCCACAGCAGGGGTGACCGGCGCTTGTGTAGTTCCTGTTCGACGTAGGAGTGCCACGTCGCTTCGGTGTGCACAAACATCTCCACTGGCCACTCGGCGTACTGGAGGCTTGCCCGGTACGGCGCTGGGGCTCCATGAAGCAGCACCACGATGTCCAGGTCCGACGTCGCTGTGCGACAGCCCGTCACGACGCTGCCTCCCAGGAACGCGGCTCGCGCGTCGGGGTGATGCTCATCTACGACGGCGCGTGCGGCCTCGATCACATCCATGCGAAAACTATCAGCACTAACCCGCCCCGCGCCCACACCATTTCTCGGAATACCGACCTTTCTCAGGCCACACTTACGCTTGAGGCTAAAGGTCAGCGAACTCACGTAGTTGATGCACTCGGGGCTCGGATCGACCTCGAGGTCCCGGAGGTCACCCTCATGATGGAGGTCCCGGAGTCGGAGCGGCTGGCGTGGACTCCGCACGGCATGCCGTGCAATCCGCGGTTGCAGGGACGCAGCTGCATTTCCCCCGCGTTTGAACGCGTGCGGGGGGGGCGATGTCATCGGCGTCAAGCTCCAGATCGGCGTCTCTCTATGGCTGGCCGCTCAGTTCTATCCCCCGGCCAGGGTATGGAAGTACGTCCGCGACCTTGGCCAGTGCGGCGGACGTGCTGCCGCCGCTGCCGCGTGCCCTGGCACCCGGACGGCTGCAAGGCCGAGGTCGGACCACGGCCGCTCCGCTGGGCCCGGCGGACCACGCATTCATCTGTCGATGAGTGGGCGTATCGGGGCTTGCCGGAGCCATGATTCGCGAGGTGGCGTCGATGTCTGGGCCGGTCGGCCGCGCACCTCTGCCCATGTGGAGCGAGTGAGCATCGATCACGCGGGAAAGCTGCTCACTCGCTCCATTTAACGTGCCTGGATCTGGCACCCATGCCTACCGCCGTACGTGACCAGGCTCGGTACGTGTGGTCGGGGTGCCCCCTCGTCAATTGGCTCGAGGTCTACTCGGCATCGCAGGTCGTGGCCTCGGATCCAGTCGATTCCGTAGACCTCGTGCCCGTACTCTCGCCCTTCTTGCCCGCCTCGATGGGGGCGTAGAGCCGCCGTTGAAGCGCATCGCGTTCCATGTCCGGGATCGTCATCGACTCGGCAAGCACGGCGGCGAGCGCGTCCACTTGAGTGGTGTCGATGTCAGTGTGGAAGTGCCACCGGATGTTCTCGTCGCGCGTGATGAGGTCGATCGCCGAGCGCGCGTTTTTGTCCTGTGTGGTTGCTGCTCGGATGTATCGCACCTGGTCGATCGGGATGACTTGACGGATCTCGCCTTGCTCAAGGAAGGCGTTCGTCTTGGCCATGATGATCCGGCGATCCGTGACGGCGACCAGTGTCTTTGCCGGGGCTTTGTCCATCGCTGCCGCCAATATATCCTTCGCTCCGCCGAGGATCGCAGAAATGGGATCGGGGGCATCGAGCTGGTCGGGGAAGCCGAGGACACGTAGGGTCTCACCGCCCTCGAGGAACCATCGCAGGATGCGAAGGTACGGCTCGGGAGCCAGCGATTGGGGTGCGCAGACGACGCCCGGAGCCTCGAGTGGAGGGGCCGGCGGGTGGAGAGCGTCGGCAAGAGGCTCGATCGCCTCCAGAAGACGGGCGGAGATTTGGCGGGCTGCGTTAGAGTCCCTCCGCTTGCCCGACAGTGGCAGTGTGTCGCGTCCGGGGAGCTCGGCGATGGTTCGTAGCTCCCGCGTCAGCGAGTCGACGAGCCGCGTCGTCTCGGCGAGAGCGGAGTCGAGCTCTTCGCGAGTGTCGCGCGCGATGATGTCGACGAGCCGCGCCTCGCCGGCGTCGTCGGGTCCAGCGGCTCTTGCCCGCGCGGCGTGGAGCGCTTGATATCCGGTCCATGCCTTGAGGGAAGACAGGAGGGCGTTGGCGTCGAAGAAGATCGCCGCGGCGTTCGTCTGGAGATACTCGCGGCGGCCATGTAGGTCGAGCTCATGGATCTGCCCGATGTGGTCGCGGACGTTCAGTCGGTACAGCTCCAGCTGCTTGCCCAGGACCGCCTCTTTATCCGCGACCTTGTGCCACAAGGTGGTGGGGACCGATTCGACCTCTCGCGCGTGGTCGACTGCGCGATCGACGGTGGCGACGAGGCCCGTCAGTTCGGCCCACTGCTCGTTGCGGATGGTTGTGAGTACCTGGCTTGTCAGCGCGATGTTGGTCGACAAGGCCCGTGACCTCGCTCAGCTGCATCTGAAGGCCGATCATGGCCAGCGCCGGTCCGATGGAAGCCGCGGTCTGCGCCGCGCTCACCTCGGTCAAGGGGATGAAGCGGGCCTGAGCGATGAAGCGGCTGGAGGAGATCACCGTTCCGAGGTTCGCGCCATCCTTGACGGCGAGCGTTGCGCCGGCCCTCAGGAGAGCCTGTGTCGCGTCGCTGATCCTGTAGAGCCCCTGCACGCTGGCGAACGCGTTTCCGAGGTTGCCGGCCGCGGTCGCCACGCTTCCGATCGAGGCGAGGACGGTGGAGATCTGCTTGCGGTCGGCCGCTGACACGAGCCCAAAGTCGAGCAGATCGGGCTTGAGTTCCGCCGGGACCTCACCAAAGACGACAGCAACCCCTGGAAGCACCTCCGCCAGGACCGTCGATGCCGCCGTTGAATCGATGTCCGAGTCGGGTGTCGGATCGTCCACAGCAGGCGAGTCGGCGGTATTGCTCTGGCCGTTCTCCTCAGGCTCGGCGATCTCCGTCGAGTCCGAAGGATCCTGCATGCGATCTCCTCCCCGCGAGGGCGCGCAACGGCCAGACGTCGTCGGCGTTCACTGGCGAATTGTACGGCTCGGCGCCCTGCGGTTCAGTCCGAACGGCTCCAACATCACGGGACAGCCCACGACCGGTGGGTGTCCGGCTTCAACACCACCCAGAACATCACCCTGGGCACTACCAGCGAATCCGGGGCCTCCCGCGTCCACACCGTCCTGTATGCCACCCTGAGCGACGGCATGCTCAAGATGTATGCCGGTGACTACACCGGTGCCGATGGCATCCTCGTCGACGCATCCATCCGCCAGACCCGCTGACGGTCAGCGGGTGCTCGTCCCGTCAGACTCCGCTGAGGGCGAGATCCACTTCCCACAGCTTGCCGGCCTCCTACGTGTGATCTGCAGCGCTGCGGAGTGCTCTGATGCTCGGGATTGCCCGGGCCCGCGAAAGGCCCGGCGCCTTCCCGGGTCGGGCAACCGTTGCTCAGCTGTCGAGATGCAACGGGATCCTGCCCCGGGGTGCGAACTGGCATGCAGTAGTGGACCTGCTGGAGCGGTTCGCAGGAGGTGAGGGTCTCGACCACTCATGCGGCGGCTGCAGCGCCAAGCGTCCAGGTGGTGAGCAGATCCGCCGTCTTGGCATACGACGGCCCACCGTTTATCGTCATGCTGACATTTACTGGGCAAGGAGCTCTGCATGGCTGTCAGCGACGTCCTGGGCGATATCGTCGCGCCCCTGAACACTGTGCTGTTCGGCTTCGGCCGCGATGCGGTGACCTGGGCGGAGCTACTCGGCTTCGCCACGGGCGCGGCCTGCGTCTGGCTGACCGTCAGAGCGAGGATCGCCAACTTTCCCGTTGGTATCGCCAATAACCTGTTCTTCCTGGTTCTGTTCTGGAGCGCCCAGCTGTACGCCGACGCCGTGCTGCAGGTCGTGTACCTAGTGCTGGCGGCCGTCGGCTGGTGGACCTGGCTGCGCGGTGGCGAGCGCCGCTCCGCCCGGCTGATGGGCCACGCCAGCGCGCGCACCGTCGTCGTCTTGCTGCTGCTCGCCGTACCCGCGACCTGGGGCCTGACCGTGGCGTTGACCCGCGCCCAGGACATCGCACCGTTCTGGGACGCCCTGACCACCGCGCTGTCGCTGGCCGCCCAGTGGCTGCTCAACACCAAGTCCTACGAGAACTGGTACTTCTGGATCGCCGCAGATGTGGTCTACATCCCGCTGTACTTCGCCAAGCTGCTCTACCTCACGGGCATCGTCTACGTGCTCTTTTTGACGATGTGCCTGCTCGGACTGCGCAGCTGGCACCGGGAACTGGCAGCTGGCCCATCGACCCCTGCAGCGGACCTGGTGCGCGCATGACGTTCCCCTTCGACCACGGACTGGTCATCGGCAAGTTCTACCCTCCTCACGCCGGTCACCACTTCCTGGTGCGCACCGCGGCGGACAGCTGCCGTCGCGTCACAGTCGTGGTGATGGCAGCCGACGTGGAGTCGATACCGCTGGCCAACCGGGTCGACTGGCTGCGCGAGGCGTACGCCGACCGGCCCCAGGTGGCCATCGCGGGCATCGTCGACAACCTCCCGGTGGACTACAGCAGCGACAGCGTCTGGGCAGGGCACGTCGCTCTGATGCGGGAGGCGGTGGCGGCCGGAGCGCATGCGGCCGTTCCGGTGGACGCGGTGTTCACCTCAGAGCCGTACGGCACCGAACTGGCGCGCCGGTTCAACGCGGCGGACGTCCGTCTCGACGGGGCACGAGAGACGTTCGCGGTCTCCGCCACCGCGGTCCGCAGCGACCCGGTGGACCGCTGGGACGCGCTGGAGCCGCCGGTGCGGGCCTGGTTCGCCCGGCGGGTGGTGGTGCTCGGCGCCGAGTCCACCGGCACCACCACGCTCTGCCGCGACCTGGCGCAGGCACTGCGTGCCCGTGGCGGTCCGCATCCGCTCACCCAGTGGGTTCCCGAGTACGGGCGCGAATTGACCGTCGCCAAGCTCGCGGTGGCCCGCGCGCTGGCCGCCCGCCGCGGCTTTGCGGAGCCCACTGTTTTCGACCTGGAGTGGAGCGACGCCGACTTCGAGGCCGTCGCCGCCCGCCAATCGGCCGAGGAGGAACGCGCGGCCCGAACCGGCGGGCCTGTGCTGGTGTGCGACACCGACGCGCTGGCCACCACCGTCTGGCAGGAACGCTACCTCGGCCGAACCACCGAGGCGGTGCGCATCCTCGCCGACGCCATGCCGCCCAGGGCGCTGTATCTGCTCACCGACCATGAGGATGTGCCATTCCACGATGACGGCCTGCGCGACGGCGAGGAGTTGCGGCCCTGGATGACCGAGCGGTTCCGCAAGGTGCTGTCCGGTCGCGGCGTGCCCTGGCAGGAGGTGCGCGGCGACCGCTCGACCCGCTTGCGACTCGCCCTGGAGGCAGTCGACCGGCTGCTAGAGGAGGGCTGGCGCCTGGCCGCCCCGCTCGGCTGAGGGCGGCGGCACAGCGCGATGGAGCATGCCGACGCAGCGCTTCCTCTCCCGCCGCTTCCAGATCAACGCCGCGTGTCCGAGGCGACCCGTTACGTAGCGACGCCGCGGTTCACCGGCTGAAAGCGGACGACGTGCCGTCGGCCTCCCCAGCCGCACGGAGTGATGGTCTCCCAGTCTTTTGCGGGGTCCCCGGTCAGCAGGTACTCGCTCAGATACATGTCTGTGTCCTCGTGAGCCCAGCTGCAGCGCGACGTTCAGGTCCGCCAAGATCTCGCGCAACAACTGGTGCGGCAGATCGGCCAGACCTTGGAGGATGTGCGTACCGGGGTGGCCCGGGTGGGCGTGAAGGTCGAGTGGGCGGTGCGCACGGACGCGGACGCGAAGGCCATGGTGGAACTGGTGAAAAGTCCCCCCCTCGGACGAGATGTTCGAGCGGATGTGTGACGTACTGCGGCAGCGGATGGACGAGTCCGTCGGGGACACGTGGGCGGACAGGGTCGCGCACACCTTCGACTACCGGGCCTGGCACGAGTGGAAGATCTCGGTGACCCACTCCTCGTTCAGCGATGGGGGCAGTGACCGTTTCAAGGAGGTCAAGCCGCGCGGTATGAACCCGCTGGAGACGTTGTCGACCGGGGAACGACGCCTGGCCACGATGCTGCCCCTGCTGGCGGCCGCGTGGTCGATGTACAGCGGGGAGTACCGCGGGCCGCGGCTGCCGTCGATCGACGAACTGGACGCGGCGTTCGACGACGCGAACCTTCGGCAGATGCTGGGACTGCTGCGCCGGTGGGAGTTCGATGTGCTGGCGACCGCGCCCTCGATGACCCCAGTGATCAAGAAAGAGGCCGGGCAGGTCATCACCAGCGGGAAGCACCGCGTGACGGTGCCGTGGCTGTGGCAGGGCCACGGGGAGGCGCAGCCGCTGACGCTGGACCTCGGCCCTGGACTTCGACGGCGGGATGGCGACTGATGGGCACGACATGGGAATGGGTCGCGGGCGATGAGGCGCTGGCCCCGCTGTGGGCCGCCGTGCACGACCGGCTGTGCGCCGGGACGGATCCGGCGGCCGTGGCGAGTGTGCGGGTGACCGGTCTGCCGCCGGCGGGGGTAGCGGCGTTGCGGGCGTGGCTGGACGACGCGGGCCGACTGCACTCCCTTTGCACAGCGCGCGACGGCTCCGGGCGGCCGGGCGAGCGCATCGGCGCCCGCATCGCCCGATCCGCGGCCCACTGCCGTCGCGCCCCGGCCGGCGCCTGCGGCATCGGCTTCCTCGGTCGTCCCATCCAACACCTCCGTGATCAAGGTGTTGCGACGACCAGTTGAATTCGCCCTGTATCTACGGGTCCATATGCGTTTGATTCTCCTGCATGCTGGTCTTCCAGGCCTGATGGGGTGATTGCGTGGGTGAGATGACGATGCCGCAGGAGCGCAGCGGCCAGGACACCGCTCCCAACCACGACCTGACGGCGCTCTTGGCCCTCTCGGGGATGAGCCACAAAGCGCTGGCCAAACGCATCAACGAACTGGCTGAGCAGCGCGGGCTGTCCCGCCGCTACACCCACACGTCCGTTGCCAACTGGTGTGGCCGGGGGATGGTGCCGCGCCATCCGGCACCCCAACTGATCGCCCAAGCCCTGTCCGAGCGCCTCGCACGACGCGTGACTGTCGCCGAGACTGGTCTCGGCATCCGTGACGACGCGCGCGGTCCGGAAGGTGAAGGGCTGTCCTTCTCCCGCGCCACGACCGCCGCCCTACGCGAAGCGGCCGACTTCTGGAGCCCTGTGAACCGACGCGATTTCCTGGCCAGCGCACCCTTCACGGTCGGGGCGTTCTCCACCCCGTTCTTGCGCTGGCAGCCTTGCGAGGACGCGCACACGCTCGGCGGGCCGGTCGTCGCCGGCCCGCCCAGAACAGCGTGTATCAGCCCCGCGGGTGGCCGGCTCCCGGCAGGAACCGTCCCGCCCGCTCCCCGAGCGGTTTGCGCTCCTCGGCCACCAGTGTCCCGCGCAGGTAGGTGCGTACCACGCCGCCCCGTACGCGGCGCCCGTCGAACGGCGTCCAGCCCGCCTTCGACAGTACGTCCTCGTTGCGCAGCACGTGCTCGGCGGCCGGGTCGACGAGGATGAGGTCGGCGTCCGCGCCTACCCCCAGGCGGCCCTTGCGCGGCCACAGTCCGTACGCCTTGGCCGGGTTCTCGCTGTAGACACGCGCGACATCCTCGTGGGCGAGGTGCCCGCGTGCTGCCGCGTCCAGCAGGAGCGACATGGTGCTGTCCAGGCCGGGCAGGCCGAAGTGGACGTTCCAGATGTCGCCGGCCCTCTTCTGTTCCAGGGTCGACGGCGCGTGGTCCGTCGACATGTGGGTCAGCGTGCCCTCACGCAGCAGCCGCCACATCTCCCGTTCGTCCTCGTCGGTGCGCGCCCGCGCCGGGGGGGTGAACTTGCGCAGCGCGCCCTCTGTCAGCACGTCGTCCTCCCGCAGCAGGAAATACTGCGGGCAGCCCTCGGCAGCCAGCCGCGCGCCTCCGGCACGCTCCCGCGCCACATAGGCGGCCACCTCGGGATGGCTGACGTGGGCGATCGTGGCACGGGCCGCGGTGCGCCGCACGAGCAGCGCAGCGACGGACGCGGCGACCAGCTCCGCGTCCCGGTTGCGCCACTGCGGCAGCAACCCCCCGTCCACCCGGCCCTCGGCCTTGAGCAGTTCCTCCGCCGACTCGGTCAGCGACTCGTCCTCGCAGTGCAGCAGGCTCACCCCGCCGACGAGCGCGGTCTGCGTCAGGTGCTCCTTGAGCGCGGCGGCGGTGTGTCCGGGCACACCGTGCGTGGTGCAGGTGAAGACCTTGAAGAAGGCGACCCCCGCGGCCCAGAGATCCGCCACCTCCCCGGCGCAGCCAGGCCAGGCGTGCGCCGCCAGGCCGTAGTCGACGTTCGCCCGGTCGCGCAGGTAGCTCCGCTTGTCCCGCAGGTCGTCGACAGTCCTGACTGGGGCGCCGTGGCTGTGTTCGACGATCGTGGTGACACCGGACGCCGCGGCGGCTGAGGTGCCGGTCGGGAAGTCCTCCCGGTCCGTGCTGCCGGGATCCATCAGGTGGACGTGCGTGTCGACACCGCCGGGCAGCACCATCAAGCCCGCCGCGTCGACGGTCTCGGCGGCTCGGGGCTGGTCCGGCCCCAGGTAGGCGATCCGGCCGTCGCGCACCGCGATGTTCGCCCGCCGCCGGCCCTCGGGGGTGACGACGGTGCCGCCCGCCACCAAGAGGTCCACTTCGGTCTCAGCCATTTTTCGGCCTCCTTGATTCCGTCAGGAGTAACGCAGGTCGTCCGTGGTCGCGTACCAGTCGAAGGGCGTGCCCGAGGAGTTGACGACGACGCTCTTCGACCTGGTGTACGCGCGGTACGCTTCCATGCCGTTCTCCGAGCCGATGCCGCTGTCCTTGGAACCGCCCCACGGCGACGCCGGGTCGACGCGGTGGTGGTCGTTGACCCACACGATTCCGACGTCGAGCCCCTCGGTGACGCGCAGTGCGCGCCCCGAGTCCGCCGTCCACACCGAAGCGGCCAGCCCGAAGGGGCAGTCGTTGGCCTTGCGCACCGCGTCAGCCTCGTCGTCGAACGGCACGACGACGGTGAGCGGCCCGAACACCTCCTCGTACCAGAGCTCGTGCTCAGGCCTGACGCCGCCGACGACCGTCGGCTCGTAGAACCAGCCGCACTCCAGGTCCGCGCCCGTCGGGACCCGGCCGCCGCACAACACGTACGCGCCCTGCTCGGTGGCTCGGGCGACGGCCTGCTCGACCTTGTCGCGCTGTGCCTTCGACACCAGCGGGCCTACCTGGGTATCGGCGGCGAGCGGGTCACCGAGGCGCAGCTGACACGTACGCTCCGTGAAACGCGTCACGAACCGGTCGAACAACGGGCGTTCGACGAGGATCCGCGCACCCTGCACGCAGGTCTGCCCGGTGGCGATGAAGGACGCGAACAGCGCACCGGACACGCTCCGTTCAAGATCGGAGTCGGCGAAGATCACCACGGGCGCCTTGCCACCGAGTTCCGCGGTGACCGGGATCAGCGAGCGGCCCGCGTTCGCGGCGACCACCCGTCCCGTCTCGGTGCCGCCGGTGATGTCGAGTTTTGCGAGCCCCGAGTGCTCCGACAGGGCGCGTCCGGTGGTGGCGCCGAGCCCGGTGACGACATTGACGACGCCCGCCGGAACCCCGGCCTCCTCCAACAGCGCGGCCAGCGCGAGCGGAACGACGGGGCCGAGCTCGCTGGGCTTGAGGACCAGGGAGTTGCCGGCCGCCAGCGACGGCGCGACCTTCTTCATGGTGATCAGCAAGGGGTGGTTCCAGGGTGTTATGAGTCCGGCGACTCCAAGTGGCACCCGCTGGACGACGTTGAGATATCCCGCACCGAAGTCCGGCACGCTGCCCTCGGTGGTCTGGGCCACAGCGCCAAAGTATTCGAACCACTCCGGCAGCCGGGCCAGTTGAGCGCGCATCTCGCGCAACGGCCGGCCGATCTGCAGTGTCTCGAGACGGGCGTACTCGTCGATGCGGCCGGCCAGCAGGCCGGCGGCACGGTTCAGCACGCGGGCGCGCAGCCGTGGCGCCATGCCGCGCCAGCGCCGGTCGTCGAAGGCGGCGCGGGCGGCGACGACCGCCGCGTCCACGTCGGCGGGCGTTGCGTGGGCCACGTCGTAGAGGTGGTCGCCCGTGGCGGGGTTGGCGACGTCGAACGTGGCGCCGTCGGACGCGGGGACGTCCTTGCCGTCGATCCGCAGCAGGAGAGACTCAGCCATGATGTGCGCCTTCCGCGGGCCTGGTGGGCGCGCCCACCGGTCCGACGAGTTCTTCGATGGTGGTGTGGGCGACCCGGGCCAGGTCGTCCTCGCCGAGCCGGATCCCCGCGAGCTGGGCGGCTAGACCGTCGGCGCCCATGTCGAAGGGGGTGTCGGTGCCGAGGACCACCCGGTCGGCCCCCACTTGATCGATGAGCCACGCCGTAGCGGCCGGATTGTGGGTGAGTGTGTCGTAGTGGAAGCGGCGGGCGTACCGGCTGGGGGGCAGCGCGCATCCCTTCGCCTCGGGCCTGACCCGGTGCCCGTGGTCGAGCCTGCCCAATTGGTAGGGCAGGTGCCCGCCGCCGTGCACGAGGACCACGTCCAGGCCGGGCAGTGCGTCGAGCGTGCCGGACAGGATGAGACGGGAGGCGCACACGGCCGTCTGCCAGGGGTTGCCCTCCAGGTTGGTCAGGTAGAAGTCGTCGAGCGGGCCGGGTGTGGCCCCGACGTAGTACGGGTGCACCACCAGCGGTACGGACAGCTCCTGGGCGGCCGCGAGGACGGGCCGCAGGCGTGCGTCGTCCAGTGGCACGTCCTCGGCGTGCGGGCCGATCTGCGCGCCGCGCAGCCCGAGGGTGTCGACCGCCCGACGCAGCTCCTCGACGGCCGCACGCGGGTCCTGCAGCGGCAGAGTCGCGAGCCCGGCGAACCTGTCGGGCGCCTGGCCCGCCATTGCCGCGATCGAGTCGTTGACGGTGCGCGTAGCCTCGACGGCAGCGGCCGGCTCGATCCAGTACAGGAACAGCGGTGGGGCCACGGACAGCAGGGCCGCGTCGACGCCCTGCCGGTCCATAGTGGCGAGCCGGGTGGACACATCGTGGAAGTCGGGCAGCAGCGGGTAGCGGTACCCCTGCCGGTGCACCACCCATGTCGTGCCGTCCGGCTGCTCCTCCAGCCGGATACCGTCGGGGGCTCTCCCGGCGCGCATGGCGTCGACCAGCACGGGTGGTATGACGTGCGCGTGGGCGTCCACGACCCTGAGGCGGGTGCCGCGTGCGGGTGTCGTGGTACTCATAGGGCGGCCAGCACCTCTTTCGCTTGCGCGGTCCAGCCGAACGCCTGCCTGATGACCAGGAGCGCCGCCTCGTGGGCCGCCTTGTCCATGGTGTCCACACACTCCTCGACGACAACGGGGACGTAGTCGCGTGTGTTGGCGGCGACGGTCGTGGCGAGCACGCAGCTGTTGGTGTTGACGCCGGTCAGCAACAGGGTGTCGACGTGGCGTGAGCGCAGGACGTGTTCGAGGTCTGTGGCGGCGAAGCAGTCGTACCGCTTCTTGCCGGTGACGACGAGATCGTACGCCGGGTCGTACACCTCGGGCATCAGTTCGAGGCCCGGGCTGCCGGGCAGTTGGTGGCGCAGGACGTTTCTGCGGCTCGCGCCGGTGTCCGCGACCGCGGCCCACCAGGGATTGGAGGCGATGTCCTCGACGCCCTGGTACGACGTGACGACGTGCACGACGGGCAGGCCGCGCTCCCGGACGCCCGCCAGGAACTCGGCGTTGGCCCGGGTGACGCGGGCCGCGTCGACGGCCGGCAGCGGCATGGTCGCCACTGCCGGGTCGAGGTGGCCGCGGTGCAGGTCGATGGTGACGGCGGCGGCACGGCCGTAGGGGATGGCTGAGGCATTCACCGGATCTCCTTGGGATGGGGGCGGCGCTCTGTGAGCCCGGTCGGCAGGACGTAGTCGACGTAGTCCTCGGCGGGTACCTCGTTCACCCGGTCGAGCAGCCAGTCGGCCGTATAGGTCAGCCAGTTGGGGCCCAGTGCGACGGACGGGGTGGGAAGCGACAGCGCGTGCCTGCCCTGCTGGTAGACGAGCATCGGCGCCGGGGTGGGGCAGTCGGCTGCCAGCGCGTAGCTGTGCTCGATGGGGGACAGTTCGTCCTCGTCGCCCGCGACCACCAGCCAGGGTGCGCTCATCCTGCCGATCAGCGGACGCAGGTCGATCTCCTCGGCCATCCGGTCGAAGGTGGCCTCGTCGTGTTCCAGCCCCGACATCCACATGTAGCGGGCTTTGAAGGACGGCGAGGCCATCTCGAAGATCATGTGGCAGCCCGGCTCGTGGCAGACCAGCCCCACCGCGGTGCCCCGCAGTGACGGCTGGGTGGCCGCGATCTGCGACATCCAGTACGAGCCGAAGGACAGTCCGAAGCCGACGATCCGGTCGTCATCCACCTCGGCCCGCTCCCGGCACCACGCGACAAGCGCCGCGCCCGCCTCGATCCACGCGGTCGGGGTGAACTTCACGCCCCGCACGGATGCCTCGCCCTGTCCCGGGCCGTCGAACGAGAGGACCGCGAAGCCGCGTTCGAGCAGTTTGTCGCCGTACAGATTGACGTTGAGTTCCTTCGGGGCATCCATGCCGCCGCAGGACAGCACGGTCGGCACCGCTCCGCCCGCGTATCCGCGCGGCAGGTGGAACCAGGCCGGGATGAAGTAGTCGCCGAACGGGATCTCGACCCGTTCGACGTGATGGTCGGCCAGGCGCCCGTAAGCGCTGTAGCAGGCGTTCTTGAGGTCGTCGAGGCGGGTCAGGCGTTCGCAGTCCTCCCAGATGGGCCACTCGGCCGTGGCGTAGAGCAACGCCGCGTGGAAGTAGTGCTCCCGCGCCGCGACGGGGCGGCTTCGACTCTCCGCCTCCTCGGCCAGACTCCGGCGCCGCTCGGCAAGCTCGGTGAAGACGGGCACAAGGTCGGCGAACTTGTGGATCCGGGATTCGGCCACCCGGAAGTCCGGGGTGGCGTCCACCCCCATGGGCCGCAGCGTGTACGCGACGCGGGGCTGGTCCCATTCGAGGCCGTCCGTGCGCAGCACCGAGTCGGTGATCCAACGTTGTTCATGCCAGCGGCGTGCGCCTGCGGTGCTGTTCATGCGGGCGGTTCCTCCTGGAGACAGGGGTGGTGGAGCGTGAGCTGCCGAACGGTCAGCCGGGCCCGTTGGTGCGGGCGAGGGCCCCCGTCCGCACGAACAGCAGGGCGGCCACGCCGACCAGGGGCAGCACGGTGAGCTGCCACAGGCCCGCGCCGCCCCACCCGGCCGCGCCGACGAGCGCGGAGAACAGGTAGCCCGCGAAAGCGGCGGGCAGGTAGAAGGACGCGACGAACAGGCCCGAGACGCGGCCGATCAACTCCGGCTGGACGGCGCGCTGCATCGCCGAGTAGATGTTGACGAAGAGGAATCCGCTGGCCAGCGCGCCCTCGGCGAACGAGAGTGCGTACTGTGCGCCCGCCGTGGTCGGCCCGTTGAACAGCAGGTAGCCGACGACGCAGCCAACGAGCGCCGCGACGATCATGACGGCACGCTGGTTGAGCCGGTCGCCGAGCCAGCCCGCCGGGATGCCGAGCACCGCACCGACTCCGAACATGCTGGCGGCGAGGGAGGCCTGGCCGGTGCCGAAGCCGAGCTGGGTCTCCAGGAAGGTCGGGTACAGCCCGATGTAGCCGTACATCGAGATGCCGACCGCCGCCGCGGCGAGCATCAACAGCAGCACGTTGCGGTTGTAGAGCGCCTTCGGCACATGGTCGAGGCGCAGCCTGGGGCCCGACCGCAAGGCGGTCTCCCCGCGTTCCGTGAACGACTTGCGGATGACCAGCGAGACGATGGCGACGAAGGCCAGCCCGATCAGGCCGTAGGTCCAGAACGGTGTGCGCCAGTGGCTGTTGCCGCCGGCCAGGTACGAGCCGAGCAGCGGGCCGATGAAGCCGCCGATGCCGTAGGCGAAGTTCAGCGTTCCGAGCGCCATGGCGCGGTTGGCGAAGAAGTACGCGCCGACTGCCGAGAACAGCGCGCCGTTCTGCATGGCTTCGCCGACGCCGGACGCCGCGCGGTAGGCGATCATGTCTGGGAATCCGACCGAGAGTGTGGTCAGGATCGTGAAGACGGAGTAGACGGCGATCCCGATGACGATCACGCTCTTGCGGGACAGCCGGTCGAGCAGGTAGCCGGTCGGCACGCCGGCGATACCGATGCCGAGGGTGAAGATGGTGGAGAGCAGCCCGCCCTGGCCGAGGCTGAAGCCGTACTCGTTGCGTATTCCGGGCAGAAGGACCGAGAACACCTGTCGGTCCATCGCGTTGACGACGTAGGAAGCCGCCAGGACGGCCAGGCTGACAAGAGCGAGGGTCGTGCTCAGCCGGGGACCGGCGACGAAGGTGCGCCCCCTGTGGCTCCGCGTCTCGGTATCTGCTGCTGCGACCACGAGGTTGCCTCCACTGGGGTTCGGGTAGCATGCCGATAGGCATCCTATAAAATGCAAACTATCAACTGTCAAGAGTCACTGAGAGTGAGCCGCAATGCAGAAGCCGCTCGTGGCTGTCGCCTCCCTAGGCGGAACGATCACGATGACCAGGGATGTCGCGACGGCCGCGTCCGACGATCCGAGCCCCCGCCGTACACAAGGAGTGACCCCGTCCTTGACGGCGGCCGACCTGACGTCGGCGGTGCCGGAACTGTCCGCCGTGGCGGAGATCCGCGCCGAGACCCTGTTCACCATGCCGGGCGCCTCCATAGGCGTCACCGAACTCCTCGCGGCGCTCGACTGGGCGAGGGCGGCCGTGGCCGACGGCGCCGCCGGTGTGGTGCTCGTGCAGGGCACGGACACACTGGAGGAGAGCGCCTACCTGCTGGACCTGTACTGGGACCGGCCAGAGCCACTGGTGATGGCGGGCGCCATGCGGCCCCCCCAGTACCCGGGCGCGGACGGCCCGGCGAACCTGATGGCGGCCGTGCTCACCGCGGCCGAGCCCGATGCGCGCGGCCTCGGCGTGCTCGTCGTGCTGGGTGACGAGGTGCATGCCGCTGTACGCGTACGGAAGACCGACAGCAGCATGGTCGGCGCGTTCAGCTCCGCACCGTTCGGCCCGCTGGCGCGCGTGCACGAGGGGAGGGTCGCGTACGGGAACCGCCCACCACGCCCGCGTCCTGCCCCGCTGCCCCGGCCGGCCGCCCCGGACAGGTCACCTCGCGTAGCGCTGCTGGAGACCTTCCTCGGCGACGACGGCGACCTGCTGAGCCTCGTCGCGGACGCGGGCTACGACGGCACCGTGCTCGCGGCGTTCGGCGTGGGGCACGTATCGGCGGACCTTGCCGCCGTGATCTCCAAGGCCAACGAGCAGATGCCCGTGGTGTTCGCCACGCGGACGGGTTCGGGGCCGGTCTTCCACGGAACGTACGGCTTCACGGGATCCGAGCGGGACCTGACGGTTCGTGGCGCGATCCCCGCGGGTTGGCTGGACGCCCGCAAAGCGCGGCTGCTGCTGTGGGCGCTGCTCGCGGCCGGCAGCGACGAGCGGACGGTCCGGGCCGGGTTCGCCGCGCGCGCCGAGCCATGAGTCGGCGGCATCTAAGCTGAGGGTGAGAGCATACGATCCAGGTCTGGAGGCAGCGGTGACGTTCGGCAGGCTGGCGGCGCCCGGGCGGGCTCGCACGGCACACGAATACGCGCTGACCAGTCTGCGTACCGCCATCCTCGACGGCACGCTCACCGGCGGCACCCGCCTGGTGCAGACGGAGCTGGCGGCGGAGCTCCATATCAGCACCACACCGCTGCGTGAGGCGCTGCGCGACCTGGCCGTCGAAGGGCTCGTCGTCATGGACCCGCACCGCGGTGCCGTCGTAAGACGGCTCGACATCGACGAGGTGCGCGAGATCTACGAACTCCGCATCACCCTGGAGCCGCTGATGGTGCGCCGGGTGGCCGCGCGGATCACCGAGGCGCAGCTGGACCGTGCGCAGGACCTGGCCGAGCGCATGCAGAACGAGGACAACCTGTCGGCATGGGTGGACCTGAACCGGGAGTTCCACGGGATCTTCGGAGAACCGGACCACGGCAGCAAATTGGCCGGCATCCTGGCCAATCTGCGTGACAGCGCCTCCGCGTACGTGAGCCTCTCCCTGCAGGCCAGGCCTGAGCAGGTGCCCGACGCCAACACGGAACATCTCGCGCTGGTACGGCTCTACCGTGCCGGCGAGGTGGACGCCGTCGAGGAGCTGACCCTCCAGCACTTGCGCTCGACCCTCAGCGCGATCGAGGACTCCGACGTCATTCAGGCATCCTGATCCGGACATCGTGATCCGGCGTCCCCGGGCTTCTGACGGGGTACCATGCGGCGTCGCCGAATCGACCGAGTGGACCCTGTGGGTGCCGATAATTCATCCGCGCAGCCCAGCAAGCTGACAATCGAACGGCAGAACGCTCGACGCGAACAGGAACTGAACGAGTTCAACAATCTGCAGCTCGACACCTGAACCCGTTCAATTTCAATCTCACCGCGGCGACCGTTGAGGCCTGTAGGGTTCCAAAAGTCTTGCACGTTCGCTGACCTGGGAGTTGGCCGGCTTCGCTGATCTTTCTCAAGTGGCGCTGCGGTACTGGTTCAGCCCGCTGACCAGATCCACGCCACGGGCGACGGCCCCCGGGTCGGGGCACAGGACGTCGAGGAGTTGCGGCGCGCCGCTGACGACGTACGGCATTGGGACTCCCGCTACGGAGGCGGCAGCTGGCGCAGCACCCCTATGCCCGCCCTTCCGTTCGAGCGTGCCGCCCCGCTCTTGCGCGGCACCTACACCCAGAAGGTAGGCGTACAGCTGCTCGCCGCAACGTCCCAACTGGCCCGGCTCGCCGGCTGGATCACCTTCAATGCAGGCAACGACCAAGCCGCTCAACACCACTTCGCCCAGGCACTCCGGCCGGCCCGGTCCGCAGGCGACCGCCCGCTCGGCGCCTACGTCTGCAGACCCTGCTGCGCGGCCACCCCCAGGAGGCCGTCGACATGGCTCAGCGAGCCCACGACCGCCCAGGGGGACGCGAGGCCGCCTCAGTACGGGGTTTCGCCAAGCTGATCGAGAAGAAGCCCGGAGTAATCGTCAAGACCTGTGGATCAGGTGATCCAGCGATCTTCACTCGTTGGTGTGCCGGTGGGTGAAGCGCATTCGAATCTTCCTGTTGTTCTCCCCGTGCCGAGCCACCTCCCGGAAACCATGCCGCTGGTAGAAGGCATGAGCACGGGTATTGATCGCGAGCACGTCAAGGATGAGGTCCCAGCCCCGCTGGGCTGCGGTATCGATCAGGGACTGGAGCAGCTGGGCACCGATGCCTCGCCCCTGGTAGTGGGGATGGAGTTCGATCCGCCCCAGGTAGACCTCGAGCGCGCGGTACTCGACGACCAGTACGCCCGCGTCGGTCCCGTCGACGGTGATGACCTGCCATCGATCGGATCGAACCCGCGCACGTGATAGGCGTGTTGATCTTCGTCATCCCAGCCCCAGATCGCCGCGACGTAGTCGCCCATGGCGGCCTTGTGGAGCTGGAAGCAGAGCTCGCTGTCGGCCGGGGCTGCCGGTCGCAGGGCAACGGTGTTCATGCGGCGATCACTCCAGGGCGTTCGATGAGTTGTCCGCGTTCGAAGTGGGCTCCGGCGCGGACAAGAGCGACGAGGTGGGGAGCGTTCACGGCCCTCCAGCGGGCCTGGGCGGACTCAACGAGTTTGAAGACCATTGCCAGGGCGGCGGTGCGGGAGCCGGCTCCGCGGGTGACCTTGGTCCGCAGGCGGACGGTGGAGAACGTGGACTCGATGGGGTTCGTGGTTCGCAAGTGGATCCAGTGCTCGGCGGGGAAGTCGAAGAACGCCAGCAGCTCCTCTTGATCGTCGGTGATCTTCTTGACGGCCTTGGGGAACTTTGCGCCGTAGAGCTTGGCGAACGTCTCGATCGCCGCCTCGGCATGGTCGCGGTCCTCGGCGTTGTAGACGTCCTGGATCGCTTTCTTCGCTCCGGGCTGCGCGGATTTCGGCATGGAGTCGAGGACGTTGGCCGTTTTGTGAACCCAGCACCTCTGCTCGCGGGTAGCGGGGAACACCTCGGCCAAAGCCTTCCAGAAACCCAGGGCACCGTCGCCGACCGCGAGGACGGGGGCGCGCATGCCCCGGCGTGCGCAATCGCGCATCAAGTCGGCCCAGGACTCGGCAGATTCGCGGTAACCGTCAGCAAGGGCGACCAGCTCCTTGGAACCGTCAGCGCGGACCCCGATCAGGACCAGGACGCAGGCTTTGGTCTCCTCCAGGCGGACATTGAGGTGTATGCCGTCGGCCCACACATACACGTAGTCGACCCCGGACAGGTCATGGTCCATGAACGCCGCGTGGTCGGCCTGCCACTGCTGGGTCAGCCGGGTGACCGTGGCCGGCGACAGTCCGGCCGCGCTGCCGAGGAACTGCTCCAGCGCCGGGACGAAATCCCCCGACGACAGGCCGTGCAGGTAGAGCAAGGGCAACACCTCGCTGACCGCCAGGGACTTGCGGCACCACGGCGGCAGGATCGCCGAAGAGAATCGCTTGCGTTCGCCCGTGGCCTCATCGACCCGCTTGTCATTCACGCGCGGGGCCTTGACCTCGACCGCCCCGGCCGCGGTGGTGACCTTCCTGGGCTGGTGGTAGCCGTTGCGGACCACGAGCCGCCGGCCGGTCTCGTGCCGCTGGTCGGCCAACTCGGCTATGTACGCGTTGACTTCGGCCTCCAGGGCCGCCGCAAGCATTCGCCGGGCGCCCTCCCGGACGATCTCGTCGATCAGGGAGCCGTTCGGGGTGGTGCCTTCGTCGTTGACTACGCTGAGCACGGGCGTGCCTTCCCGACCGGTGCTGCGAACACCGGCCTACTCGATGACCATCAGTCGATCATTCGGGAAGGTACGCCCTCCGCGTGCAGTTCCCGACACCGATCCACAGGTCTTGAGCATTGCTCACTGCCGTGCCCTGCTCCACGACTGTGCACTCGAAGCCGGGACGTTCCCAGGAGAACTGAGCAGCCACCTCGCAGCCGCCCTGCGCACGAGTGACGATGTCATTCGCCAGAGCCTCGGCACCTGGAGCAGGCTCGCGCAAATGGAGAAGGCAGATCGTCACGATCTCGTCCATCTCCGCGGGATGCCAAGGTGATGACTGCCAGTCACGCACGCGGTGTCATCGCTGATGGGCGCCCCCGGCCTCGCCCAGCGATTCGCCCGCCCCTACCGGCGCAGCGAGGGTCTGTACGCTCACCGGTGTAATTGATGATCATGGAAGAGACATCAAGTGACTGACACCGTGACCGCGTTCGTGGACGCCGATGACCAGGCGGATCTCTCGCCGGAGGCCGCGACGGTCGAGCAGAAACTGATCGACCAGCTCGTCGAACGGGCCCGCAGTAAGGGGCTGCAGCTGACCGGCGTGGGCGGGCTGCTGCAGCAGTTGACCAAGACGGTTCTGGAGTCCGCGCTGGAGGGCGAGATTACCGACCATCTCGGCCATGGCAAGCACGACCCGGCGGGCAAGGACGGCAGCAACTCCCGTAACGGCCCGGTCCAAGACGGTGCTGACGGACATCGGGCCGGTCGAGATCGACGTGCCCCGCGACCGGGAGGGCTCCTTCGAGCCGGCCATCGTCAAGAAGCGGCAGCGCCGGCTGACCGGCGTGGACGAGATGGTGCTCTCGCTGCCGCGAAGGGCCTCACGCACGGGGAGATCTCTGCGCACCTGGCCGAGGTCTACGGCGCGGACGTGTCCAAGACGACCATCAGCACGATCACCGACAAGGTGATGGATGGCATGGCCGAATGGCAGAACCGGCCGCTCGACCGCGGGCGGTTTCCACTGATCGTTGCGAATCAGTGGTAGGCGAGTTCTCTCGACCAGCGTCTCATGGCCTCGGCCGGGGTGCGGTCTGCGAGGACTCGGCGGGGGCGTTCGTTCAGTTGTCGTTCGACTTGCGCGAGATCGCGGAGGGTGTAGTGGGCGAGGCTGGTGCCCTTGGGGAAGTACTCCCGCAGCAGCCCGTTCGTGTTCTCGTTGGTGCCGCGCTGCCATGGTGAGTGCGGGTCGCAGAAGTAGATCCGGAACCCGGTCAAGTCCTCTATTTCCTCGTGGTAGTAGAGCTCTCGACCCTGGTCCCAGGTGAGCGTACGCCGCAGGCTCGTGGGCCAGCCGCCGGTCTGTTCCACGAGCGCATCGCGGACCTGCGGGGCCTTCCAGCCGTCGGGCAAGTGGATGAGCCGGACGTAGCGGGTGGCGCGGTCGACGAGGGTCCCGATCGCGGAGGACTGTGCCTTGCCGACGATCAGATCGCCCTCCCAGTGCCCCGCCCGTCGGCGGTCCTCGGCTTCTCTGGGCCGGGTCTGGACCGGCCGCATGTTCGGGATGGCGTTCTTGGAGGGTATGCCCCGGCGCTGCTCTTGCGGCGCGTCCTTGGAGTACGTAGCCGTGCGGTGCGCTTGTCGAGCAGTCCGTTGTAGAGCGCGCGGTAGATCGTCTCCGGGCATGCGTTCATCGCTGGCTCGGCGGGGCGGCTCCGGGCGAGGTGACGGGTGATCTGCTGCGGCGACCACCGCTGCTTCAGCTTGTCGTTGATGAAGGCCCGCAGCTCGGCATCCACACGGAGCTTTTCCGGTTTGGGGCGACGGCGCCTCAGGATGGCCTGATTGCGGGACCACCACGGGTTGTACGTGCCCTCGGGGCCCCCGCGGCCTCGGGCGATCTCGCGATAGACGGTGGAGCGGTGCTTGCCAATCTCCTCGGCGATCACCGCCGCGGTGCGGCCGGCGAGCAGGCCCTCGGCGATCGCGAGGCGGTCGTCCTGGGTGAGGTAGCGGTCGTCGATGGGCTTGTTGGGCAGCAGCATGCGTCCAGCCTTGATGAACCACAGCGAGCCCGCGCTGGTGGATACGCCCACTCGGCGGGCAGCGGCTGCACCTTTCAGGCCACCTCTACGCAACTCGAAGTACGTCTTCGGCACCGACAGCGGCAGCCTGTTCGCTCCACCTCGCGACATGGGTCGACTCCTGTCGGGTGTCGCAACCACCGATGGAAACCGCCGCGTCTACCCGGTCGTCTTCATTGACGCTATCAACGTCAAGATTCGCGATGGCCAAGTAGCGAACAGGCCGATCTACGTGGCCCTGGCGGTCACCGCCGAGGGACACCGCGACATCCTTGGCCTGTGGGCCGGCCACGGCGGCGAAGGCGCGAAGCACTGGCTTCGAGTGCTCTCCGAGCTCAAGAACAGGGGCGTCGAAGACGTCCTCATGCTGGTCTGCGACGGGTTGAAGGGGCTGCCCGATGCGGTCGGTGAGGTCTGGCCCCGAACAGTGGTGCAAACGTGCGTGGTCCACCTGCTGCGGGCGTCATTTCGATACGCGGCCCGGCAGGACTGGGACAAGATCGCCAAGGCTCTCAAGCCCATCTACACCGCGCCGACCGAGGACGCGGCCACGACGCGGTTCCTGGAATTCGCCGAGACCTGGGGCAAGAAGTACCCGGCGATCGTCCGCCTCTGGGAGTCCAGCTGGCCCGAGTTCACGCCTTTCCTCCAGTTTGATGCCGAAATGCGCCGCATCGTATGCACAACCAACAGCATCGAGAGCGTCAACGCCCGAATTCGCAAGGCCGTCCGCTCCCGCGGGCACTTCCCTACGGAGCAGGCCGCCCTCAAGTGCGTCTACATGGCCGTCATGAGCCTCGACCCGACCGGCGCCGGCCGCAAACGCTGGACCATGCGCTGGAAGGGCGCCATGAACGCCTTCGACCTGGCCTTCGACGGCCGCCTCACCGCAGGTCAACTCTAGCCACACCCACCTCAGTTACACCGCTCGCTTTACAGACCCTCGGCCGTCCGATGTCGTGGTCGTACGCGAGGCCTGCGCGCCGCGTTATGTGGTGTATCGGTCGGCGGGCGTGGCGAGCGACAGGGTGGGGATCAGAGCCAGGCGGCTGGCCTCGAACGTCTCCCATGCGGTGTAGTCCCGGAGCGACGGAATGGTCACCAGTTCGCCAGCCTCCAAGCCCGCGAGCGCGGCCTCGGCTGCGACCGAGGGCTCCATGACACTTTCGGCGGGGAGTTGGTCCAGTTCGATGCCGGAACCGTTCCAGAAGGCGGTTCGCAGGCCGCCGGGCAGAACGACCTGAATGGTGACGTTGCTGTCGGCGAACTCCTGCGCAAGGCCCTGGGTGAACGCGAGGACGTAGGCCTTCGTACCGCTGTAGGCGGCTCCTATCGGCATTATGTTCAGCGCGAGCGCAGACGCTATGTTGATGATCGTTCCGTTGTCGCGGTTCGCGAACGCTTTTGCGGCGGCGGCGGCGATACGTGTGACGGAAGTGACATTGAGTGTCACGAGGCTTTCCAGCACGTCGGGGTCCGTGGCCTGCAGCGGGGCGAACAGAGCACCGCCGGCGTTGTTGACGAGTGTGTCGATGCTGGCGTCGTCGGCGAGCCTTGCCTCGACCGCGCGGATTCCTTCCGCGGTGCTGAGATCGGCGGAGAGTACGGAAACGGAACGGCCGGTCGCCGAGCTGATCTTGGCAGCGGCGGCGTCGAGCCGGGCCTTGTCTCGGGCGACGAGGATGATGTCGTGTCCACGATCGGCGAGAAGCTCGGCGTAGGCCGCGCCGAGGCCAGCGGTCGCACCGGTGATCAGGGCGGTTCCTTCGGTGGGTGAGCTCATGACTTGCCTCCAGATGCGGTGGGACTGTGGGTTGAGATGGCTCGCTTGGTCATGCGGTCATGCCCAAACCGTAACCCACTGACTTGTTTCTAGCAAGCTAGCTAGACCGAAGGATCGGCGGCGGCGAACCGGGTCGCCCGAAGGGTGCACAATGGTGTCCATCCTGCAAGGGCGGCCCTATCTCTGCCGCCGCCATGCGCCCACCCATGTGTTTACCCAGGGCCGGATCCCGCCCACGGCGACACTGGTCACGACTTGTTTGCGAGGCTGAGTTGTGCCTGGCTACTCAAGTATCGGGGTTACGCATCGCTACTCAGGTAGACTGAAAATCATGACGGCACCCCGGACGAAGGCTTCTCGGCAATCGGCACCGGACTGCTCGATCGAACGTTCACTGCTGGTCCTGTCCGACCGCTGGGGCTTCCTGATCATGCGCGAGGCCCTCATGGCGGGCGTCGAGCGGTTCGCCGACTTCCAGAAGTCCCTTGGCATCGCGCCAAACATCCTGACCGATCGCCTGGAACATCTCGTGGCGGCCGGAGTCATGACGAAGCGCTCCTACAAGGAACCCGGCGCCAGGACGCGGCGGAGTTATCACCTCACCCAGGCCGGCAAGGACCTGGCTGTGCCACTGGCCGCACTTCAGCAGTGGGGGGACGTGCACAAGCCGCCGCGCGGCGGGCCGTCGGTGGAGCGCCGCTCCTCCTCGGGAGCGCGGGTGCACGTCTGCTTCCTCGATGAAGCAGACAGTCCGGTCCCCCAAGAAGACCTGACATTCATCGAGGCCAGCCGCCCCTCCGACCGCTAGCTTCCCTTTCGCACATCACATGCGGAGCCAGGCCGCGGGGCGACAGGGCCGAGCTGAAAAGGGCCGCCACGGCCCCGCCGCCCGCAGGGCCGGCTGACGTCTCGCCGGTGTTGTCGCGGCCTACCGGTAAATCCGCCGCCGACCTGGCTGGCCCGGCGAGCGAAGGCGCACCCGGGAGTCGCCGTTTCCATCGCATGTGACCAGATGAAGCGCGCACTTCCGCGACATGAGGCCCTCAGCTTGACGTTTAACCTCGGTGGGCTTGGTGTTCCTTGATCGACTCGGCGCGCTTGACGGTCTTGCCGACGTCGTGGCGCTTGGCGCGCTGCTTGTTCTTCGAGCCGGGCGGCCGTCCGGGGCCCGGCGGGACGGTTTCGGTGCGGCTGCCGGACGGGCTGCTGTCGCGCGGACGTTGCGAAACCCCCGGCGGACGCGGGCGGGGGTGAGGCGACGTGGTTCGGCAGGCCGTTCCCAGGGACGGCGCAGGTCTTCGGTGAGGGGCCGGGCGAGGCGGAGCTGGGTGTGGGCGGCGATGATCAGCCAGGTCCACAGGTCGGCGGTGTCGGCGTGGCGGATCTTCGGGGCGGTCCACCCGAGCGTCTGCTTCATCAGCCTGAACGTGTGCTCGAGATCGAATCTGCGGAGGAACGACTGCCACCAGCGGTTTACGTCCGCGGGCGTGGCGGCGGTGGCCGAGCACCACAGCCAGACCGGTTTCGGGTCGCGGTCGCCCGGCAGACGCTCGACCTTCAGGCGGACCAACGTGCCGTGCAGGATGGGTAGTTCCTCCTTCGCATGTTCCAGCCAGGGGCCGCGGTGGGTGAGTCTGGGGTGCATCCGGTCCCAGGCGATCGCCTCGGCGGTGCCGTAGCGGGTGGTGTCCGTGGCCGTGGTGACTTCGGGCTCGTGCCAGCTGTCGGGCTTGGCGAAGGTCAGGACGCCGCCGTGCCGGCGCGGCCGCCCGCCCCTCGGCCCGGAGCGGGCAGGACCGGGGTCGCGGAGCATGACCCGGTCCGAGCGAAGCCGTCCGACCAGCACGACCGGCAGGTCGGCCAGGGCGTGGGAGAGGTAGGCGACGTCGTAGCCGGCGTCCATCACGATCAGAATCTCGGGATCGCCCGGCCGCCACTGCCCGGCCTGCCTCAACCGCTCAACGACACCGTGCAGTTGGGCGGCGGTGACGGCGGTTGTGTCGTCGGCGGGCCCCAGGCGCACGGCGTCCAGCAGCGCGACCCACGAGGTGCGCCCGGACTCCAGCGCGGCGACGAAGGAGTACTGCCAGCCCGGCACAAACTGGTCCGTCTTGCGGTCGCCGCGCCCGTAGACATGGCAGAACAGCCGGTCGTCGCTGGTCGGCGCGTCAGAGCGCAGCCAGTTGCTCACGTCCACGGCCAGCACGATCCTGCCGTCGGCCGCCCTCGGCAGCGGCAGGCCGGACAGGGCGCGGCGCAGCCTGACCGGCTCCAGCCAGCCCCGGTCCAACGCGGCGTACAGCGCACCGTGCCCGCGCCGGTGCTCGGCCGCCAGCGACAGCTCGACCAGGGCCTTCACCGGCCCGTCCGCACACAGCACCGCGTCGGTCAGCTCGAAGAGCACATCCGCGCGGGCGTACAGGCACTCGTAGAACTCAACCCGAAAGCGGGACAAGATGCCCAACGCGTCGCCTCCGGGCGCTTCGACAGGGAGACTCATGCAGCGGCCGTTCTCTTGTGCTCCGTGACTCGACATCTCGAAGCGTGGAGAACGGCCGCCTCCACTGTCCCGGGAAGAACCGCAGATCAGCAGGTCGGGTGACCAGCGAGGTTAAACGTCAAGCTCAGACGTTGTTGTCGTTCCGAACTTGAGGGCGGCGTTTTCGCTGGTCAGGCATAGATTGAGTGGTTCCGTGGGAGTTGTGGCCTGTCGGGTTGTCGCTCGCTGGGGAGGCCGGGATGCCGTCGGTTGTCGGACTGCTGGAACAGCACGAGGTCGCTGCTCGTCGTCGTGTCGACGGGCTGCGCGAGGAGGCCGATCGCATCCAGGCCGAGTTGGCCGAGGCCGAGCAGGAGTGGCAGGAGTGGTCGGTCGCCCGCAGGCGGGTCGACGCGGTGCTGGCTCCCGGGGGCGATGACGAGGCGGAAGCCCGCCGAAGCTCGCGGGATGCGGTGAAACCGAGGTCGCAGGTGCCGGTGTGGCGTGAAGGGCTTGCCTGGCCGGTGCTGTCCGGTGGACTACCAGCGGATCGTGCAGGCGCTCGCGGACCGGTCCCGGCTCCATCAAGGGCCGCTGACGTGCCAGGAGATGGCCGCTATGTTCGGGATGGATGTGGTGCCGGCGCGGGTGGAGGCGTTGCGGTCGAAGGCGAAGCGCCTGGTCGCGCGGGGCTGGCTGGCCGAGCCGGGGCCTCGCCGGTTCACGCTCGCGAAGGGTGTGGCCGGGCCAGGCGGCGGGTCATGAGCAGGATCATCGACCAGTAGACCATCGCCTCCGCGCTGGTGGTGCGGCGTTCGTAGTCGCGTGCCAGCCGACGGGTGCGCATCAGCCAGGCGTTGGTGCGCTCCACGATCCACCTCCTAATGAGGTTGTCAAGCCGTAGCGGTGACGGGGAGGTTGCTCTGGTAGCACTGTCCGTCGCGGATGAGAGCCCACAGGACGT
>NZ_JBEXWP010000047.1:0-34169 GCF_040629895.1 Streptomyces sp. NPDC005866 | reverse complement strand
CCAGATGCACGGACGAGCAAGCTTCACCCTGCTCCGGCACCGCATCCTCCTCGGATAACAGCACGCTCCGTCACCACCGAAAGTGAGACAGGGCCGTTAAATTGACACACCCCGGTACGGCGACACGACGCCGCAGGGGCGTACGGCCTGGCCGTGACGAGCGGCCGCACTGTGCGAGGCCCCACCGATAGGTGGGGCCCCCGTCATTCGGTGGTGCGGTGCTTGGTCAGGCGGCAGGCGTCACCTGCAGCGCGGGAGGGTGGCCTTGGTGTACGAGGCCAAATGCCAGGCCCCGTCGTACACGTAGTAGTTGCCGTTTTTCCGCCTGAGTACAACATCCCGCTTGGTGCCGTCGTACCAGACGTTGCCGCCGTTGGCGTAGAGCTTGTTGTCGGCTTTCCCGAAGGTCTTCGGGCCGACCTTGCCGTCGGCGACGAGGCCCCGCGCCCTCTGCCACTTGATGGTGGCATTCTTCGTGGCCGTGCCGAACCGGCAGTCGATGCCGGACGCGCTGAGGTACCCGTCCGCGTACAGTATGCCCTGCCATGCGGCGGCCAGATTGCTGTGCGCATAGGAGGTGGTGGACAGCGTGCCCTCGTCTCCCCAGTCGTCGGTGAGTGTTGAACCGGCCCCGTCGAGGTAGCCGTGGGAGGCGGTCGCCGAGGCGGTCGGGCCGAGAGCCAGACCTGAGCCGATTGCCAGGGCGAGGACAGCGATCACGGTGCGCTTGCGTACAGACATATCCGTTCCTTCCGAGGCCGATCCACCGTTGGACGGCCTGATGTGGTGTGGTGCACGACAGCGGAGTGGTCGGGCCGTGACGTGAGATGGACCGTATGGACGGCCACCGCCACAGACCTGCGGCTCAAGTCCGGCCCAGGACGGAGAACGGGTCCCTAGGAGCCCGTGCACGAGAGCGCACCGGCCGCATCCGCGACGGCGGGTGCCGGTGCCGTCAGCACGCGCCCCCCAGGGCGTCCTTGGCGCGCAGCCCGTCTGGCTTCACCGCACGTCCCTCTCGCGGCGTTTCCCCCATCTGACCAGCCCCCCCGACCGGATGACACTCTCTCGGTGCCTGCGGTACAGCCCGGCCCACGCTGGCGACGGTGGGCGGGCAACCTGTGCGATTGTGTCACGCGGGCGGTGTCATGTCAGGTACCCATTACGACGCTTGTGACCTGCCCAGCCATCCGGTCATAGCTCATCGGGCCAGCGGGATTGGCCATCCGGTCGGCGAGGAACCGGCCCGGGGACGATCCGGTCATCGCCTTGAACTCGCGATTAAAGTGCGCCTGGTCGCTTAAACCGCATGCCGTGGCCACTTGGTTCGACGCCTGGCCGCCGACGAGCAGCAGCAGCCGAAGCACCTGGGCAACGAAAACGTCGAAAGTCGAGGCAACACTCATGCTGGTGTTTGTGCTGCTCGCAGGCCTGAACTCGCCTCTGGTTTTCCCGCGGTCGATTGGCGCGTTGGAGGCACAACGCCGCAGCGCGGTCGACGGCCGGCCAGTCGTCTTCTGGCGGTCGGGCTGCAAGTACTGCCTCCGGCTGCGCATCCGGTTGGGCCGAAGCGCCCGCCAGTTGCACTTGGTCGACATCTGGCGTGACCCGGCTGGGGCGGCAGCGGTGAGGGCAGCCAACGATGGCAATGAGACCGTGCCGACTGTCGTTGTGGCGGGCCGGTCGCACGTCAACCCGGATCCTGAATGGGTGCGCGAACCAGCTCCCTTCCGCGTGATCGTGAGCGGTGCCATATGGAGAGGCGTCCGCAGGCCCCGAAAGATCGTCAGCCGGTTCGACGCCGACTCTTTCGCCTGTGCCCGTCAATGCAGGAGCTTGGCAAAGACCTCGCGGAGCTTCGATTCGGTGTTCGGCAGCCGCTTGTCGAAGGTCTTCTTGCCCTCCGGGGTCAGCGCCGTCGCATGGTGTTCGTGGTGCCAGCCTGCTGGCGCTGCCGGTAGGCGGGGTAGCCGACCTTCGCCGGGCCGCGGCAGACCAGGCGGACGCCCGGGCCGGGCGGAGTGGCGAGGAGCCACTCCCGGCTGACCGTGGACGGTGCCAGGCCGAGCAGACTGGCTACCTCGCGGACCGTAAGGCCACGTTCACGCAGCGCGACAATCCGCCGACGCTCCAGCAGCGACAGGTACCGGCCCGACCCGGATGCCTGAGATCCGGGTCGTCGGCGGGGCGATCGAGGACCGGGCGTTCGTGGCCCTCTACCGCAGAGGCTCGCGCCTGGTCGGTGCGCTCTGCGTCGGCCGCGTCCGGACTTCTGCCGCGGTGGCGGTTGCGGATCGCGGCAGGGGCCTCTTGGGAGGAGATCGACCAGGTTGTGGCCTAAAACTCGCGGGTCCTTGCACATTCCTCTTGCGGGGAAGCGTTTCCGAGCGCGTCGTGTTGCACTGGGGTATGTCTCTGCGCGAGCTTCGTGAACTGCTGGAACGGCATGTACGTCCCGATTTGACCACAGCCATCGACGGCGTCCGGATCTGCCGGACAGACCAGGCCGATTCGTCGGGGCCCTCGATGTCCGGGACGGTACTGGCAGTCGTGGTCCAGGGAGCCAAGCAGCTGGCGCTGGGGGACCAGGTCTACGACTACAGGGTTGGCCAGTACCTCGTCGCCTCGGTTGACCTCCCGGTTACCGGGCACTTCGTGGACGCCGCCCCGGGCCGCCCGGCGCTCGGCTTCGGGATGACCCTGGAGCCCTCCGTCATCGCGGAGTTGCTGCTGGAGGCCGGTCCGGGGGATCTGCCGCGAGCCGCAGACAGCGCACAACCGGGGATCGTCGTCAGCGACACCCCGCGGGAGCTGCTGGACGCCATTGTGCGACTGCTGCGCCTGCTGGACCGGCCAGCAGACCGGCAGGTGCTGGCGCCGCTGGTCAAGCGGGAGATCCTGTGGCGGTTGATGACCGGGGAGCAGGGTGACCTGGTCCGTCAACTCGGCCTGGCGGACAGCAACCTGACGCATATCAGGCGCGCCGTGCAATGGATCCGGGAGAACTACGACCGGCCGTTCCGGGTCGAGGAAGTGGCCCGGCTCTCCGGGATGAGCGTCTCCGCCTTCCACCGGAACTTCCAGGCTGTGACGGCGATGACCCCGATCCAGTACCAGAAACACATCCGGCTGCAGGCCGCGCGGCTGCTGCTGGCGAGCCGCCCGTACGACGTCACCGGAGTCGGTCATCGGGTCGGCTACGACAGTCCGTCCCAGTTCAGCCGGGAGTACCGGCGGTTGTTCGGGGCTCCGCCGAGCGTCGATGCGGTGCGCCTTCGCGAGGGAGCCGGGACCACCTTCACCGCGCTGCCGTGAAAGTCGCCGCGGCGAAGAGGATTGTGCAACACATCGAGAGGATCTTGCTGGCCCGGCGTCCGCGCGCTTGTTTCCATGGACTTATTGGAAAGGAGAGCGGAATTGACCGTGAAGGACGCAGTGATTCGGGCCCTTGAGATCGGGCCGGACTCCTCGAATGCCGAGCGCACTATCGATATCACAACAGTAGGCCGACGCAGCGGCGTCCCCCGCCGTATCGAGGTCTGGTTTCACCGCGTCGGCGGTCACTGGTATCTGACCGGGATGCCCTACCCCCCTCGTAGCTGGTATGCGAATGTGCGCGCCAATCCGCGATTCACCGTGCATCTCAAGCACGGGGTCACGGCCGATCTGCCCGCGACCGCGGTGCCGGTCGACGACGAGGGAACCCGGCGGCGAGTGATCACCGCAGTCCTCGACCTGCAGGATCGGCCTGAGGTCGCGGCCCGGTCCGGCCGGCGTCAGGACTTCGACGGGTGGTTCGCACACAGCCCGCTGGTCGAGATCGTCTTCGACGAGATCTGAAACGCCGAAGACCCGAAGACATTCATGGAGAATGCAGTGCAGAACGACCTGATCAACCAGATATACATCGACGGCGAGTTCGTCACCCCGCACGGCACTGAACTCGCGGACCTGTACAACCCCGCCACCGGGAAGGTGATCGGGCAGGTCCGGCTCGCCGACGAGGTGGATACCGAGGCGGCCGTCGCGGCGGCCAAGCGTGCCCTTCCGGCCTGGTCCGCGACGACCAGGGAACAGCGGATCGAGGCGCTGCGCCGGCTGCGGGCTTCGGTCGCCGCTCGCCGGGACGACCTGCTCGAGGCGGTCCGACTGGAATACGGCGCACCGGTGCGCAACGAGTGGATGGTCGACAGCGCCATCGGCGCCTTCGCCGACATGATCGCCACCTTGGAAAACTTTGCCTTCATCCGGCAGAACGGCAAGACCACGGTCGAAATGGCGCCGGTCGGCGTTGCCGGCCTGGTCACGCCGTGGAACTCCGATGTGTTCTTCATCGCCGACAAACTTGCGACCGCTCTGGCGGCCGGCTGCACCGTCGTGGTCAAGCCGAGCGAGATGAGTGCGACGCAGACCCATGTGATGACCCAGGCGCTGCACGAGGCCGGACTGCCCAAGGGGGTCTTCAACATCGTGACCGGGCTCGGCCAGGTCGCCGGGGCCTCGATCACGCGGCACCCTGATATCGCCAAGATCTCCTTCACCGGCTCGACCGCGGTCGGCAAGGTCATCTTCCGGGACTCGGCCGAGACGCTGAAGAGCCTGACGCTGGAACTCGGCGGCAAGTCCCCGTCGATCATCCTCGACGACGCCGATCTCGATGCGGCCGTCACCGGCGCGTTCTTCGCCGGCTTCGCCAACAGCAGCCAGGCCTGTGTCGCCGGCACCCGGATCCTGGTTCCGGAGAGCCGACTTGACGAGGTGATCGCGATCGCCCAGGAGAAGATCGCCGACTTCCCGGTCGGCGACCCGCGTGACCCGGCGACCGTGATCGGTCCGATGGTGAGCGAGCGGCAGTGGGAGCGGGTGCAGTCCTACATCCGTCGCGGTATCGAGGAGGGCGCCCGGCCGGTGGTCGGCGGCCCCGGCCGTCCCGAGGGCCTTGGGGACGGGTACTTCGTGCGCCCCACCGTCTTCGCGGACGTCACCAACGACATGACGATCGCCCGTGAGGAGATCTTCGGGCCGGTGCTCTCGATCATCACCTACCAGAACGAGGACCATGCCGTCGAGATCGCCAACGATACCGACTACGGCCTGCACGGCTATGTGTTCTCCTCCGACTCCGCGCGGGCGCACCGGATCGCGTCGCGGATCGAGGCGGGCCGGGTGTCGGTCAACGGCGGTTACGACCCGCTGTCTCCCTTCGGCGGGTTCAAGCAGTCGGGCATCGGCCGAGAGTACGGCAGTTACGGCCTCGAGGGCTTCCTCGAGCCGCGGGCCGTGATGGCCTGAACTGGCAGACGGGGCAGACAGAAAGGCGAGGCGCCCCCGGCCGTTGGGCCGGGGGCGCCTTCGCGCGTCATACCACCGGGACCAGGGTCGGGCGGAGTTGTCGTCAGAGTGCTCTTCAGTCGTGGAACATGATGTTGTGATACGCCGTCATTAACCTTCCGATGCCGGCTTCGCGGACACGAAGTTCGAACCGTTGTGATCGAAATCCTGCCTCCTTGCGATGACGAACTCCTCTACGGTCATGGGAGAGCGGCTGCCGATGACCTCAATGAGGTTGTTCGTGCCCTGGAAGACTCCGTGCTGGTAGTCGATGGCGACATTGCTCAGGTGTTGGATCAGGTGCGACGGCGTGCCCAGGGATGCCAAGCCGTCCGCGAACTCCTCGACGCTGATGGGTTCGTAGGTGACGGGGATCCCGAGTGCTCGGGAAACCGCCTTGGCGATCCCGTAATGGTCCATCTCGACCGGGCCGTGCAGAGGATAGGTCTGGCGATCGTGTGGCTCCGGCTTTTCGAGGATGGCGGCGATCACATATGCCTGATCAACCCCGGCGACGGGAGCGTGACGGCCGTTTCCGAACGGAAGGCGGAGCACGCCCTCGTCTCCCCGGCGGCCCCACCACCAGCTGATCCATTCGGCGAAGAATGTCGGGCGCAGATGCGCGGTGAGCATCGTGGTGCGGTCGAGCAGGCGCTCGCCGAGCCAGTGCTGGCGTGCTTGGTTGCTGACGGCTTCCCGGCGCGCGGAGATCTGTGACATGTTGACGACCGATCGGACGCCGGCCTCGGTGGCCGCCTGTGCGAAGGTGACCGTGGCGTCGAGCAGGCCCGGGGCGATCGGGTAGCAGAAGTACGCTCCGCTCACTCCTCGTAGGGCGGCACTCACGTCGTGGAGGTCGAGCAGGTCACCTACGACGATCTCGGCCCCTGCGGCAGCGAGCTGCCGCGAACGGTCGTCCTCCTGGTGCACGAAAGCACGTACCCGATGCCCTCGTTCCAGAAGCAGTTGAACGGTGGTTTTCCCCGTGTTCCCAGTGGCGCCGGTGATCAGGAAGAGGCGGTCATCGTTCTTCGCCATGGTCTTCGCCCTCTTTGCGAATCGTGCCCGCCGTACCTGGCTTCGGTAGCGGAGTGACGGCGCCCCGGGAATGGTGCGCGTGCTCGGGGAGGGCGCCGGGCGGACGGCTGGAGTGTTGTGCCAGGGCGGCCTGTGGCCTGCGCGCGACTGTCGTCGGGGACCCTGACTTTTGTTTCCCGTAGCCAGTAGCCTACATCGCCCCTCTGGCTATGCAAACCTAGAGCCAGGGGGAGAGGCAGATAGGAGATGAGGAGTACGCATATGCGCCTTGTGGGAGCTCTGGCCGATCGCACGCAATGGGTGGCGGACGACTGCTCGATCGACCGGACGTTGCGGATCCTCGGCACCCGGTCGGCCATGCTCATCATGCGGGAAGCGCACTACGGAACCACACGGTTCGACGACTTCGTACGGCGCGTCGGGATTACCGAGGCTGTCGCCGCGGCACGGCTTCGCGAGTTGGTCGAAGCCGGCCTGCTTGAGCGGCGCACGTACCAGGAGCCAGGCCAGCGCAGCCGGAAGGAATACGTTCTGAGCCAGGCCGGAGTGGAACTCCAGCCGATCCTCGTGGCACTGATGCAGTGGGGCGACCGTCACCTGTCCCGTCCGGACGGGCCACCACTGGTCCTGCGCCACGCTGGATGCGATGCACCGGTCGCGCTGCGGCTGGCCTGCGAGCAGGGCCACGAGGTGCAACCGGAGGAAGTCGCGGTGCACTCCAGTACTGCACCGACCATCCCTAGCTAGGATTTGTCATCACAGTGTCACGTCCACATCAGGAGCGACGCGAGGGTGACGGCTGCGTGTAGAACTCGTGGGTTTTGTCGTACCGGGTCGCGATGCCACGCCACTGTTTGAGCCGGTGAAACACCGTTCGACGAGTTTCCACGCTTGCGGACCCTGCTTGTCGAAGACTGGCGGGCGTCCGCCGTCACTGCACGCGCCGGGCCAGGTTGCGGACCTGATCAGCCGGCTCCGGGACGAATATGCGAAGGTCGCAAGGCCGACCGAGTTTCCGGCACCCACGAGCTACGTCGCGAGCCGGAAATCACTCAGGTCGAGCGAGATCAGCAGCAGGTCGCTAATCGGTTTCAGGCCAGGGCCACGCACGTATGCACGGCGCTTGGTCGGAAAGCGGAGCCCATCGGCCTCCACAATATCGCGGACATATTGCGCCACCGGAACTCTGCCCGCCACATCAATGTGATAGTCGTGCCGGCGCAGGAGGAAATCGTCACCGAAGTAGAAGTCCTGTTCTTGGCTATGGCTGGCGATTGCCTCTGGGAACCGTGCGCGCAACCCGCGCCAGAGCTGCCCGCCTTCTTGCCGGGGCGAGATTTCGGCGAAGCCGAGGGCACACCGCCAGTCCGCATTGAGCGAACGAATCACCAAGGGCGGTCGTGCGCAGCGACCTCCGCGCCGACGACGTCGACGGAGGGTCAAGACCAGGATGCGGCCCGTCCGTAAATTCTGCAGGGCACACGGGGTCGTCACCACCGATGACCTCTGGGACCGCGGCGACACCGCGTACCGCCTCGGGCGAAGTCGGGTTTTCGGCAGCCGATCACCACGTCGGCGCCCAGTCGGCACAAGACCCCCGTTGTAAGCTTGTTGATCAGGTCGTAGACGCGGTTGTCCTGTGGAGATACTCGCGTTCGATCACGTCGGTCGGCCGCCCTGCCGTACCCGCGGCGGGGAACGTGAGCCGACCGTGCCGCTGACGGCGTGTCAGCTGGCAGTCCGAGTGGGCCGTACCAGAGCGGGCCCAGGTTGAGCCGGTCGGGATACAGCCCGAGCACCGGCGCGGTCGCAATGCGCTCTGCCTGCGGCGTCAGCGGTGCCGGCGCCGGTGCCGAGCAGGGCCGTGGCGCCCGTGGCCACCGCCGCGGTAGCGCCGAGCAGGCGCTTCAGGGTGAGGTTCATCGACTGGTCCTCCTACCGGATGCAGGGGTACGGCACCCGGGGACGAAGGTGAGCAGCTGCTGGCCCGGGCACCGTCGTCGTACTGGCCGAGCAATTGGGCGGAGGGCCGCCGTAGGAGCCGTCCCACGGAACCGTGGGACGCGCCGCGCGGGCCATCGATCGAGTCGAGCGGGAAGCATCGGGGGCCCGAATGTCGCTGTCCCCGAGCGCTCTTGCCCGGTTCCCGCGACTCGTCCAAGGTAAGCCCTGTGCAGCCGCCAAATGGTTCTGACGATCGCGCCACGCCTCGGGCACCCAACAGCCCTGACACCCCCGACGGTTGGAGTTCCACCAGGATGGAGGGAGTACGTCTCGGCGCCGGCTTGTCATTCGACCGCCGTGTCGTGGTCCTGGTCGAGATCGCCGACGACAGCAACGAGATAGCCCTGGCCGAGGAATTGTTCACTGCCAACATGTGGCCGGTGCGTCCCGCGGAGGAACGCGAGCGGGTCGGCTGCCCGCCCGGGCGAACAGCTCGGGTGGTGGAGGTACGGCTGCCCGGGTCGCGGGACGGCGCGATCGAGCGGGCGCTGGGCCACGTCGACCGTCTGGCGGTGGCCGCGTCGCTGAAAATGTGGGCGCGCGACGCGGTCCTCCTGGAGCACGAGCCCGAGCCGTACACCGCGTGGCGCGTGCGCACCACCTCCGGGCCCGCGCATCCCGGCAGGGTCATCCGGGCCGCCGAACACCGTGGCCGCGGGGGTGCGCTGGCCGATCTGCGGGCCAGGGTTCTGGCCGGTCACTCCGACGGCTCGTCCCGCGTCACCCTCGACCCCGCCCGTGCCTCCGCCGATGTCCGGGCCAACGTGATTCTCGTGAACATCGGGAATGGGCTGGCCTTCTCGGCGGCTGCGCTGGCCCTGGAGGCCCACGGCGCTTGGCAGTTCTGCGGGTGGTTCGTCACCCTCCTGTTCGGCGCGGCATGGCTGGTGGCGGGCATCCGGGCTGCCCTGCGCGGCTCCCCTGCCCGAAGGGCCGTCATCTGGGCTCTGCCGCTCGCGTCCCCGCTCCTGCTACCGCTGGTCACCTGGATCGGCACCCTTGTCCAGGATCGGTACATCGGTACGTTCGGGATCCCTCCGGACTCGGTGCACATCGGGGCGACCGACCGCTTGTGGGCAGGAGCGCTGCCGGTGCTGGGTATCGTGGGCTGCAGCGCTTTCGGCGTTGCCTCGGCAGGCTGGAACCGGCGGGTACACGCACATCCGACCGGCCTGGACGTGAGCAGGATCGTCTCAGCGGCCAGCATCGGACTGCTGATAGGCGTGTTCGTAGCGTTCGTGCCGTTCCTCGTCATCAAACACCCCTTGGCGGCCCTGGACGCCGAGAGCAGCGTTGCCCACTACCAGCAACCCTCCTCCTACTACGGCCTCCGCCCCACTCTCGTCTGCGTCAAGCCCGTGGAAGCCGTAGCGCACCCCGAACGGGGACTTCCGGGTGCCGCCTACGGCGGAGCCGTCCCGCTCACCTGGCCGGTGCTGACTTTCGGCCCCGACGGCGACCGCATCTGGCTCTGGGACTCCCACACCGAGAACGCGCTGAACATGGCCCTGGCCGACGCCACTTTCGTTCCCTTCGACGACGACTACTCGGACAACCACAACTGCCCCTGAGCGCGCGAACTGACGCTGACTCTCTCAGGCGCATACGGACGGGACACCGATGCCCGAACGAGTTGAACCTGGGGGACCTGGCGAGGTAAGGCGGCCACCGGCGAGCGGCCCTGGCGTATGCGCAGACCGCGTTCGCCTTCCAGTAGTTGCTCGCCGACCGGTGGGCGACGGCGGCAGGTCGGCGGATGTGAGGCCGCGCTGATGTTGCGGTGTTCGTACGCCGTTGACCTGCGATGCCGCAGATGGATTGCGACCGGTTCTGGCCCCTGCTCGGGCCGCTTCGACCTGCGGTCCTGCAGGATGGGTGAGACCGCCGCGGTTGCGGTGAGCCCGGGGCTGCCGGTGGAGAGGGTCGCAACTTGCGCATCCTTCCCTGCGCCGGACCGCGGCTTCTTCGCCGGCTGCGGCATCTACGCGTCGGACGAGTCCTGACCGACAACGCCGGGCCCTGCCGCGCCGCACATGTCCTGCTTGGCGGGAGGCCTGGCAGACCTCGGCACGGTCGGCGAACTCACTCACATCCACCGACCGCAGATCAACGGCAAGGACGAACGTTCAGCCGCCTCCGACGAATGCGCTGGTTGCGGACCTGCACCAGCAGCACCGAACGCGTCGACGCCCTGGCAGACTTCCTTCACACCTACAATCACCGCCGCGGCCACACCCCACCGGCGGTCACCCGCCGATCAGCCGTGTCGACAACGCCACGGATCACTGCACCTCGTCGGCCAGGGCCGGCGACCCGGGCTTCTCCTCGGGGGTGGCCTCGGTGCCGGTGACGATACGGCGGATCGTTTCCAGCGGCAGTTTCGGCGAACCGTCCGTGTGAAGGAGGCCGTTGGTCTCCTGGGCGGTGTCCATGAACTGCGTGTAGCAGAAGCCCGCGACGATCGGGCTCCTGTGCAGCACCTTGAAGATGTCGCCGAGCAGGGCGGCGTACTGCGTGTCTGAGCTGGTCCGCGTGTAGGAGAACTCGTCCTCCTCGGCGCCCACGGACAGACCGCCGAACTCGGTGACCATCAGGGGGACTTCACCGGCGCGGTAGCGCTCCGTCTGCCGCGCGTCGAGGGAGAGGGCCCGACCGGCCGGGCCCGGCGAGGCCAGCAGCGCCTCGAACCCGGCGGCGTCGCCGTAGCGGCGGGTGAGCAGCTCGGGGTCGGAGGAGTAGTCGTGCACACCCATGATGTCGCTGTCGGCGTGCTCCCAGCCCTCGTTGGACATGACCGGGCGGGTCGGGTCCAGAGCGCGGGTGAGGTTCGCGAGCGCGACCGTGTAGGCCTGCTGCGCCGGGTTGTTCGCGACGTCGGAGCAGCCCCAGCTCTCGTTGACCGGCACCCAGGTGACGATCGAGGGGTGGCTGCGGTCACGTCGCACCATGTCCAGCCACTCACGGGTGAGCAGCTCCACGGCCTCGGTGCCGTACTCGTACGCCGCCCCGGTCTCGCCCCACACCAGCAGGCCGAGCCGGTCGGCCCAGTACAGGAAGCGCGGGTCCTCGGCCTTCTGGTGGATACGGACCGCGTTGAAGCCCATCGCCTTGATCAGCTCGACCTCGCGGCGCAGTTCGGCCGTTCCGGAGTTCGCGATCAGGGTGTCGGGGCGGTAGCCCTGGTTGAGGACCGAACGCACATAGTAGGGACGGTCGTTGAGCAGGAAGGCGCCCCGGCCGACGCCGGCGCTGCGCAGGCCGACGTAGCTGTCGACGGTGTCGAGCACCTCGGAGGTGGCGACGTCGCGGACGGTCACCCGCGCGTCGATCAGCGTGGGCCGCTCGGGGCTCCACAGCAGGTCTTCGCGGTCGATGCCGTTGCGCAGGTCGGGGACGACGAGGTCGACGCGGCTGCGCGGGGTGCGTACCGCGGAGGTGGACTCGGCGAGCACCCCGCCGTCGTGGCTCAGCACGATCTCCACGCTCACCGGGTCGGCCGGCACCGAGGCCAGGGTGACCTCGGCCGCGACGCCCTGCGTCGGGTCGGGGATCCAGGCCAGGTCGGTGACGTGCAGAGCGGCGACGGTCTCGGTCCACACGGTCTGCCAGATGCCGGTGGTCCGCTCGTACCAGACCGCGTGCGGACGGTCCTGCCAGTCCTGCTTGCCGCGCGGCTGTGCCAGGTCGGCCGGGTCGTCCTCGGCGCGGACGACGAGCACGTGCTCGTCGGTGCCGGGGCGCAGCGCGTCGGTGACGTCGGCGGTGAACGGCGTCTGGCCGCCCACGTGTTCGGCCACCAGCCGGCCGTCCAGCCAGACCTTGGCGCGGTGGTCGACGGCTCCGAAGTGCACCAGCGCCCGGTCGCCGCCGCTGACGGCGAGGACCTCGTCGGGTATGCGGCGCCGGTACCAGACCACAGCGTGCTTGGCGGTCTCACCGATGCCGGAGGCGGGGGCCTCGGGCGGGAACGGGACGGCGATCTCCCGGTCGAACGCATCCGTCGCCGCATCGGAGAACCACGCGTCGCGCTCGCCCTCGCGGGCGTCGTCGTACCCGAACTCCCAGACGCCGTCGAGGCTGTGCCACCGTTCCCGCTGCAGGATCGGCCTCGGATACGTCCCGTCCCGCTCGCTCGCCTTCACGGACCCTCCTCCTCCCGCCTTTTCCGGAATTCCCGGCATAGGCGTTTCTATGATCGAAGTCCTGCCATCATGAGTGATCGTTTGCATCGATGCAAGACCCTGGTGAGGTGCGACGATGGGTCAGGGTCCCCGGTGCGGCAGACTCCGAGAGCGTGTCGGGCGCCCGGTCGAGGCCATCCAGCCGGCTCCGAGTGCCGACACGACGGGAAGGAGGCCCCAGTGGCCAAGGTGCGGATGCGGGACGTGGCCGAGCACGCCGGAGTGTCAGTGCGAACGGTGTCGAACGTGGTCAACGGCTACTCGCATGTCAGCCCCGACACCCGCGCCAAGGTGCAGCGCTCGCTCGACGAGCTGGGCTACCGCATGGACTACCTGGCCCGTGGCCTGCGCTCGGGCCGCACCGGCTTCATCGCCCTCGCGGTGCCGTTCCTCGCCGAGCCCTACTTCGCCGAGCTGGCCCAGGCCGTGATCCGGGCCGCAGGCCGGCGCGGCATCACGGTGCTCGTCGAGTCGACCGCGGGCGACAGCGAGGTGGAACGGCGAATCATCGAGGGTGGTTTGACCAATGTCGCCGACGGTGTGCTGCTGAGCGCCCTCACCCTGCCGGCCAGCGACATCGCCGCCAAGAAGCCGGACTTTCCGCTGGTCATGCTGGGTGAGCACAGTGTCGGGGACCAGTTCCCGCGGGTCGGCATCGACAACGTGGCGGCCGCGCGCACCGCGGTCGAGCACCTGCTGGAGCAGGGCTGCCGCTGGATCGTCGCGCTCGGCCGCAACGGCAGCGAGAACGGCCGCCAGCGGACCGAGGGGTACGAGCAGGCGATGTCGGCGGCCCGGGTGCGGCGGGTGAACTGGCTGGTCGTGCCGGTCGAGGACTGGACCAGGGACCAGGGTTACGCGGCCGTGCGTGAACTGCTGGAGGGCGACGGCCCGCTGCCCGACGCCATCTTCGCCTTCAACGACGCACTCGCCGTCGGTGCGCTGCGGGCCCTGGACGCCTCCGGGGTGCGGGTGCCCGAGGACGTCGCCGTCGTCGGCATCGACGCCGTCCAGGAGTCCGCCTACACCCACCCGCCGCTCACCTCCATCGCTCCCGACCTCGACGCCATCGCCGAGCGTTCGCTGGCCCTGCTGGAGGAGCAGATCGAGGCCCTTGGAGGGTCCGCCGACGCCGCGTCGGGCGAGGACGCGCAGGCGGGGGCGGTTTTGGCGGCCCCCCAGGAGGCCACGCCGTACCGGCTGGTCGTCCGGGAATCCTCGCGCCGCGAGCCTGCGCCGGAGTGAGCCGGGGCAGGCTCGCGCGATGTGACGCCTGCCGCAGTGGACGTCAGCCCGGCAGGCGCAGAGCGCGTCCGGCGCGTCGGGCGTGGTGCGGGGCGCAGGGGGCGGGAGAAGTGCCGGCGGGATCGCGGCAGTGGTTCGGCGGACTTCTTGCCGGCGATCTATTGCATCGTTGCAAAACGTGTGCGAGGGTCTGCGCCATCGAGTTCACATCGAATTAACGAGGTGAATGTCCCTATGAGCGGAGCGATGGCGCGCCGGAGGTTTCTTGCCCTGAGCGGTGGCCTTGCCCTGACCGGAGGGCTCGCGGCGTGCTCCTCCCCGCTCGCGTCCGGCCTGACGGGCTCGCAACCGAACACGGCGGATGTCATCTTCTGGAACCTCTTCACCGGCGGTGACGGCGCCAACATGGTGCTGATGGAGAAGGCGTTCCAGAAGGCCAACCCGGGAACGACGGTCGAGGCGACCGTCCTGGGGTGGGGCAATCCGTACTACACGAAGCTGGCACTGGCCACCGCGAGCGGCACGCCGCCGGACGTCGGCATCATCCATCTTTCGCGGCTTCCACTGCTGGCCGCCTCCGGCCTGCTGGAGCCGATCGAGCGGACCCCCCTCGGCGAGTCGGGTGTCACCCAGGACAAGTTCACCCCGGCGGCCTGGAAGAAGGCCACCGTGGACGGCACCGTGTACGCGGTCCCGCTGGACACGCACCCCTTTGTCCTCTATTACAACGTGGACATCGCCCGCAAGGCCGGCCTGCTGAACTCCGCAGGCGACGATCTCGTGCTCCTCAAGGGCGAAGGGGACTTCGTCGACGCGGTGAAGGCGATGAAGGACGCGGGCGGCGCCCAGTACGGCGCGGTCATGTCGATCACCAGGGACCCGTCCACGGCCTGGCGTTTCTTCAGCATGGTCTACTCCGGCCTCGCCGGCCCGATCGTCACCGACTCCGGCACGAAGATCGCCATCGACGACGAGGCGATGCAGGAGACGGTCGCCTTCATGCAGAGGCTGACCGGTCCGAACCTGATGCCGGAGAACCTCACCGGAGCCGGCGCCAATGCCCTTTTCAGCACCGGCAAGGCCGGCTTCCTCTTCGACGGCGAGTGGCAGATTCCCACGTACCGGCAGGTCAAGAAACTGAAGTTCAACGTGGTGCCGTTCCCGGCGCTGTTCGGCTCGAAGCCGGTGGCGTACGCCGACTCGCACGCGCTGATTCTGCCGCGCAACGACCGCGGCGACGAGACCCGCACCCGCAACGCGGCGAAGTTCGTCAAGAGCCTCCTCGACAGCAGCGCGGTGTGGGCCGAGGGCGGACACATCCCGGCCTGGCTGCCGACGCAGCGCAGCGAGGCGTTCCTCGACCAGTCGCCGCAACGCAACTACGTCGAGGCCGCGTTCAACGCCCAGTACGACCCGGTGGCCTGGTACACCGGCGCCGGCTCGGACTTCCAGAGCGTGATCGGCGGAACGGTCATCGAGGCGCTCGCCGGGCGGATCACGCCCAAGGGCATGGCGGCCGCGATGCGCTCCGCCCTGAAGCGGTACACCACGTCCCGACCGCCGGTCACGATGAAGTAGGAGGCAGTCACCATGACGACCGTCGTCTCGACGCGACCGGCACCCGCCGCATCCCCGACAGACCTCGCCGCCGACCGGCCCGGCCGTTCCGAACGCAGGGCGGGCAGGCTGCTCACCGCCCCCTTCCTCGTGATCTACCTGCTGTTCCTGGTCGGCCCGCTGCTCGTCGGCGTGGTGCTGAGCTTCTTCAACACCACCACCGTCAAGACCGGCCTCGGGCAATTCGTCGGCCTGTCGAACTACCACGAGGTGCTCACCGACTCCCTCTTCTGGGAGAGCTTGTGGCACTCGGTGCTCTTCACGCTGCTGACCACGCCCCCGCTGGTGATCCTCGCGCTGGGCGTCGCCATCCTGGCCTCGCGCATACGCCGCGGCCGGCTCTTCTACCGCATCGCCTTCTTCGTGCCGTACGTCGTGCCGTCCTCCGTGGTCACCCTGGTCTTCCTGTGGATGTACACCCCGCAGATCGGCCTCATCCCGAAGGTCTTCGACGCCGTCGGACTCCCGGTACCGGACTTCATCGGCAGCACCTCGGGCGGCTGGACCGCCGTCGTGCTGATGACCGTCTGGTGGACGTTCGGCTTCAACTTCGTCCTCTACACCGCCGCAATCCAGGACGTCCCCGCGGACGTCTACGAGGCGGCGGCGATCGACGGCGCGAGCCCCTGGCAGCAGATCCGCCACATCACGGTGCCGCTGCTCGGCCGGACCACCAGCCTGGTGCTGATCCTGCAGATCCTCGCCTCGCTGAAGGTGTTCGACCAGATCTACCAGCTGCTCGGCGGCGGACCCAACCAATCCACCCGACCGGTCATCGAGTACATCTACGACACCGGCTTCACCGCCTACCGGGGTGGCTACGGCGCTGCCGCCACCATGGTGTATTTCGTCATCATCGTCGCGATCTCGGCGGCCTGGTACGGGCTGCGGCGCCGTCGCGCGACCAGCAGCGCGGCCTGAGCGGAGGACCCATGACCACCATCACCCAGCCGCGGCCCGCCGAACCGAAGGGCGCGGTCAACGGAGCCAAGCTCTTCAACCGGCTCTGCGCCGTGTGCCTGACCCTGTTCGCCCTGATCTGGCTGGTGCCCTTCGTCTGGGCGCTGATCACCTCGCTGCGCGACGACGCGTCCATCACCCAGAGCCCCACGTCGATCTTCGCCGGCGGCTGGTCGCTGGACGCGTACTCGACCGCCTGGGACAACCACCCGATCGGCACTTGGTACCTCAACAGCCTGGTGATCTCAGTACTGGCCGTGATCTTCACGGTGGCCTTCTGCTCGATGGCCGGATTCGCGCTGGCCTTTCTGCGCTTCCGCGGCCGGGCCCTGGTCGTGGCCGTCGTCACGGCCGGACTGATGCTGCCGACCGAGGCGCTGGTGCTGCCCCAGTTCATCGAGTACCGGTCGTTCCACCTGCTCGGCACGTTCTGGGCGCTGGTCCTGCCGTCAGTCGCGGCACCGATCTCGGTGTTCGTCTTCCACTCCTTCTTCCGAGGCATCCCCACGGCGCTGATCGAGGCGGCCCGCATCGACGGCGCGAGTTGGTGGCGGGTCTACGCCACCGTCTGCATGCCGATCTGCCGCCCGGCGGTGTCCACGGTCGCGATTCTCACCTTCATCGGCTCCTGGAACTCGTTCCTGTGGCCGCTGCTGGTCCTCAGCCAGACCAAGTCCCAGACCATCCCGGTGGGCCTCGCCTCACTGGTGGACCCCACCAGCCCCCAGTACGCCGAGATCATGGCCTCCTCGGTACTCGGCTTCATCCCACTCATCGCGGTCTTCCTGGTCTTTCAACGGCAGATCGTCCAGGGAATCGCCACGACGGGCATCAAGTGACCCCCCGGCCCCGCCACTGCGGCGGTGCCACGTGTCCCGCGCAGGGAGATCCGAGCGGAAGACCGCACCGACGCAGCGGCGTTCGATGCCGGGAGAGGGAAGCCGCGCCGGGAATCTGTCCGCACACACTGCCAGGGCCTGTCTGACAATTCCCGTCTGCCTCGCGACGCCATGCACGCACTCTCGCCGCACCGGGCGCAGACCCAAGTACGTCCAGTACGAGGGCCTACGCCCGGCACTCCCTCAGCCTCCGGCCGGGGGGACCCCCAGAGCACGCACCTGACGCCGCGAGGCCGCCCTCCGGGCGACGACGGGAATTGTCAGACAGGCCCTGGCACGACGTCGTCACAGCGTCGGCGATGCACGCCCTCCACCGGCACTCGAACTCCCTGTCCGGTCCACCGGGACCCCAAGGGGAGGTCCCGGCCGGACGAGTTCGACCCCGCCCGGTGGCTGGACCGACGACCGGCCGGCCGGATCGGCCTGCCTCCCCTTCGACGCCGGACCACGTGTGTGCCCGGGCGCGGCGCTGACCATGCGACAGCTGACGCTGACTACCTCGCGGCTCGCACGCCGCTTCACCAGCGAATCACCGAACGCCGCGTCGCTGACACCCAAGTTCGTCGACCGACTGGTCCCCGCAACCCTCAGAGCCCGATTCCTGCCGGTCGAAGAGCGGTGACCGCCGCTCGCGGGCCGAACCTGGCCGCCGCCCGGCTCCGCGTCCGATCACTGCTTGGCGGTGGCGAGGGCGGCCAACTCGCGGTTGACGGCAACTTGGTGCGCCTCAGCGTCCATACGCGCCTTCCTCGGGCTCCAGCGACCCGCCATCACGAAGACGAAGGGCAGGAAGAGTACTTGGCCGCCGACGCAGATCCACCACCAGGCGCGCCATTCGCCGGGCCCGTCCTTCGACGCTTTCTGGACCCCGGCGCCGTACTCCTGCAGCAGCTTCAGCTGCGGCCCCGCCTTCTGCACGACGGCGAGGTTCTCCGCGCCGACCTCCTTGACGGCGCGGGCGCCCAGCGCGGACGGCACGGTGGCCGGCGTGTACCTGTTCAGCTCGGCGAAGAGCTCCGGGTGCGCATTGACGATGGCCAGCGCGGGCGCCGCCTGCACCGAGGCGACCTTGACCTCGGCGCCGTGCTCCACGAGCGGGGTCACGGAGGTGACCAGTACCGGGATGAAGGCCGCGGAGACGGCGACCGCGATGCGCACCGTCCAGCCCCACACCGCCAGACCTGCCGCGGTCGCGGCCGGGTTGTGCTTTTCCACCGTTTCGGTGAAGCTCGCCATCCAGGGCGCGTAGGCGATGCCGCTGAAGACGCCGATGCCGATGAACAGCCAGGCGAAGGTGTAGTAGTCGGTCGTCAGGTGGGTGGCGCGGGTAGCGAAGATCGCGGTCACCACGATCGAGCCGACCGCGCCGACGATCATGAAGGGCTTGCGCACCTTCAGCCGGTCCGAGAGCAGGCCGACCAGGACCAGGGCGATGGCGTTCGCCCCCCAGTACCAGTTGGCCAGCGCGTTGGTGCGCTGCTCGCTGTAGCCGAAGACGGTCGAGAAGTAGACGACGAAGTTGCCGACCGCCGCGTAGTACAGCAGCAGGAACACGGCGACGGCGAAGGCCGAGCCCAGCACGTCCAGGCGCATCATCTGCCGCCACTCGCCGCGGCGTAGCGCCTCGGTGTCCAGCCCCTTGGCGCGCGCCTCGACCAGCGTCCGGTCCCGCAGCGTCACCATGATCTGGTCGCGCAGCGCCGGGGACAGCTCACGCAGTGCGAAGACCGCGACGATGAAGACGACGAACCCGGCGATCGCCGAATAGCGAAGTTCGTCCTGCCAGGTGGCGCTGTCGAGGGTGTTGCTGGTGACGGTGGTGACCACCAGGGAGCCGATGACCGGGCCCATCGTCCAGTACCCCATCGCGGTGGCCCGGCCGAGCTGCGGGGAGAAGTCCCTGATGAGCGCGGGGGTGGCGACCAGCACGATGCCCTCGATGAAGCTGACGAGCGTGAAGAGCACCAGGTAGGTGGTCTTGTTCGCCGCGTTCGGCAACCCGAAGAAGACCAGCAGCGCGGCGATCAGCAGCCCGTAGACCACGAGATTCGCCCGGCCCCAGCGGTCCGCCAGACCCGCCACGAGCGAGGCGAAGGCCCCGACCGCGTTGCCGATTACCGAGACCCAGATGAAGTAGCGGTATGTCATACCGAAGTGCGTGATGATCGACGTCGCCACCGCGTACTGGATGTACAGCATGTAGTACAGGACGACAGTGGTGACGACCACGATCGCGAGATACACCATACGGCGACCGGTGGGCGGGTAGTCCGCCAGTTCGCGGCGGTACAGCCAGGCCAGCGGGCCGGGGGCGTCCGCGGAGGGCACATCGGGCGCGGGTCTGTCGGCGTCGGACGGTGTCGTAGCAGCGGACATGCGGCTCCTCCCAGGGATACCCGGAAACCGGGTGTTTCGCGTCGGCGCGCCGAGGCCTTGCGGCGCCCCGGCTCCGAGAGCGTGGCCAGAGGGTAGTACCGACTGGTCGGTACGCCTAGAGGGTCTGCACGAGGTCATGCACCGGATTCATCCCGGGCCGACAGTGTCGCCGGGTGGGGCGTCGCCCAGGGCGGTCGGGGTGCGGGCGGCCAGGCCCCCGGCAAGATCGGCTGACTGCCGGAAGAGCCCGGGTCTCCCCGTACGGGCGACGATGTCAGGAGTCCGTCGAGGTGCGGGAACCACGACGGGGCCCGCGCAGGCACAGGCACACCTGTGCGGGCCCGTCGGTCGCCGGCTGCTACTGGTAACCCACTGTCGTCGCGCTGCGAATGCTGTGTGCGGGGAGGGTGATCCGCAGCACGTGACTGTCGGCGTCCCAGTGCCAGGCGCTGCCGGTCAGCCGCTTGCCGCTCGCGGCCACCTCCTTCGGCGCGTGGTCCACGCCGAGGAAGGACACGGTCCAGGTCCGCCGGCTCACCTGGCCTCGGAAGGACCCCTTGGTGGGCGCGATCCGCAACAGGTGCGCGTGCTGGTGGTCGGTGTAGCTGATCCGGGTCGTCGCCTCGCGCCCGCGGGTGGTGCTGGTGCCGTCGTCCTCGTAGAGCGAGAAGGCACCGGACGCCCCGGCAGCGACCGTGACGGTGACCTTGTCCAGCGGATTCTGCGCGTCGTTGGCCACGTTGTCGGACCGTGTGGTGACGATGCCACCCGCGCGCACGAAGACCGGCATGGTGTCCAGCGTGGTCGAGACGTCGTGCGTGGCGCCGCCGGCCGGTGCCGTGTAGGTCTGCCCGGTGAAGTAGTCCGTCCACTGCCCCGGGGGGAACCACACCGACGTCGTCGTCTTCGTACCCGGTGCCGTGACGGGTGCGACCAGCATGTCCGGCCCGTAGAGGTACTCGCTGTCCGCTTCGGTGTAGGCGCCCTCCTCCTCCGGATACTGCAGGTACAGCGGGCGGACGATCGGGGTGCCGGTGGTGTTGGCCTCCTGCGCCAGGGTGTACGTGTAGGGCACGAGCGCCTCACGCAGCCGCAGGAACTTCTCCGCCGACTTCTGCGCATCGGTGCCGTACTGCCACGGCAGCCGGTCGCTGTGGTTGCTGTGCAGCCGGTCGATGGGCTGGAAGGCACCGAACTGCACCCATCGCGCGTACAGGTCGTCGGGGAGCTTGGTGGTGCGGTGGGTCTGCCCGTTCGAGGTGTACGTCTCCGCCCCCGGGATGCCGTACCCGTCGTTGTGGCCGCCGATGTCGTGGCTGACGGCGGCGAGACCCGTCGCGGCGGACTCCCCGGGCGTGTAGCCGATCTCCGCGCGCAGGGTGCCCCAGTTCGACGTCGTGTCACCGGAGAAGTGGAGCGTGCTGCGCTTGTCGGCCCAGGGCCCGGTGGGCAGGCCCACCCCGCCGCTGTAGCCGCCCGCCTGGAGGGAACCGTAGGCACGGGACAGGACGAAGCCACGCTCGCTGGTCTCGGAGGTGAGGTCGGCGTACTTCTGGTTGATCCACGCGTCCGGGCTGACCCCTGCCTCAGACGAACGGGAAGCGTCGCAGCACCAGTCGAGCCACCAGAAGTCGTTGCCGGCCCGGTCCATCGGCTGGTGCAGGTCGAGGTAGGCCTCAAGCTGGTCGGGATCGCCGAAGTCGAAGGTGTAGCAGTCCGAGCCCGCAATGGAGGCACAACCGCCCTGGCGCAGCTTGCCCCTGGCCGTGCTCTGCGCCGCCGCGAACTGCGGGTCGGTCCCCAGGATGCTCGGGTGCACGTTCAACGTGTTGTGCAGCCCCTGGCTGGTGGACCAGTCGAAGAACCCCTTGGGATCGGGGAACTTGGCCGGATCGAAGTTCCAACCGCTCCAGGCGTTCGGCGACTTGAAGTCCGTGTCCGTGACCAGCACGTCCAGTGGTACGCCAGCGGCGCGGAACGCGGGCAGGATCGTCTTCTCGTAGTCGCTCGCGGTGCGGTCGATGTACTCGGAGTACCACACCCCGTAGGCCCAGCGCGGCAGCAGCTGCGACGGTCCGGTCAGGGTGGCCAGATCGGACAGACCCTGCTGGTAGTCGTGTCCGAAGCCGAAGAGGTAGCCGTCCTGGTAGGACTGCCCGCCGTGCGTGGGCCGCGGCGCGGTCTTCTTGGTGCCCGGGTCGTAGACCGCGGAGGGCGTGTCGTCGAGCAGGTACCAGCCGTCGCGGTGCAGCAGTCCGGGCGTGGTCCAGGGGGTGGGGTCGTTGTCGCCGTTGACGCCGTCCAGGCTGCGCCGGTAGCCGCCGAGAGCGAGATGCGCCGCAGGGGCCGGCTCCTGCTGCCGGGCCAGGGCGAGGGTGTCCACGTTGACGTGGCAGCTGGTGGCCTGCGGGCAGGACAGGGTGACCTCGTCGGTGCCCGCCTTCAACTCAACGGGGACGGACGCCGATTCCCAGGTGTCCCAGTTGTCCGTGTCCGGCAGGGCCAGGGTGCGGGAGGTGCCGCTGCCCGTGGCGACCTCGACCGTCCGCGGCTGGTGGAGACCGTCGCCGCCGGTTCCGTTGGCGTAGCGCAGGTGCAGCAGGTACGTGCCGTCCGCGGGCACGCCGACGATCCGGTCCGCCACCCCGGATCCCTGGTTGAGTTCGGCGGTGAAGCCGTAGCCGGCGTGGCCCTTGTGGTCGGTGGCGATCGTCGCCGAACCCGACAGCAGAGCGTCCTCGGCCTCACAACTGGTACCGAACCGGCAACCGGGAACGGTGCTCGCCGCTCGCCCCGGGTAGTCGGCACCGGAGGTGACGAGAGCGAGGCTGTCGATGTTGACGCTGCCCGAGTCGCCGGCGGCGCGGTGCAGCTTGACGGTGTGAGGACCGGCGCCGAGCGTCAGCGGCAGCCGGGCCACCCCCCAGCTGTTCCAGTCGGACGTCGCCGGGAGCTGGAACGTCCGGTCGGCGCCGCCGTCCACGCTGAGGCTGAGCTTGCGGGTCTCGTGGCGGCCGTCGCCGCCGACCGCGTTGGCGTACCGCACCGCGAAGTCGTACGTGCCCGTGGTCGCCGTCCGCACGTCCGCGGCAAGGGAGTTGTTGTCGACCTCGAACCCGGCGAGGAACCCCTTGCCCGTGAACCCGCCGTGGTCCACGGCGAGGCCGGGGCCGTCGTACAGCTGGTCCTCCGCCTCGCACAGAGCCCCGACAGCGCACACGTCGTGGTGCCAGGGCGCCGCCTGTACGGGCGTCTGCCCCGCCGTGAGCGACGTCGTCAGGTTGTCCGCGGTGAAGGGACCCGAGCCCACGCGGTAGCGCAGTGTCATGGCACTGGTCGTGATGGTCAACACGCCGTCCTTGACGGACGAGTTGTAGTGGGGCGGCGTGAAGGAGTCCCGGCCGACGGCATTGAACGTGGGCCGGTCCTCGAAGCGATTGTCACCGGCGTACTCGGTCCGGATCAGGGTCGGTGACAGCACCTCGAACCGGGCGCCCTGCACGGTCACCGCCGTGGAGGCACGGACCGGCTGCTGCGCCGTGGCCGCCGCGACACTCGGGGAGACCAGGCTCAGGGCCACCGCCGCCCCGGCCAGTGCATGAACAACGGCAGGCGTGTGCAGCCTGCCCTTGGACCTACGGGGTCTCGACGATCTCTGTTTCACAACACGCTCCGTCTCACCTGCCATGTCGGAAGCCTCCGGGCCGTCACAAGACCCTCCGCCTGCGGCCCAGCCACGTCTGCGCGACGACCACCACGGCCAGGAAGGCGCCGCTGACGACCTGTTGGTACGCGGAGTCGAGAGAACCGATCTGGTTGATCACGTTCTGGATGACCTTCAGCAGCAGCACGCCGACGAGGGAGCCGCTGATGAATCCGAAGCCACCAGTCAGCAGCGTGCCGCCGATGACCACGGCCGAGATGGCCTCCAGCTCCATCCCGGAGCCGAGGATGGTCACGCCGGACACCAGCCAGGCCGCGTTGAGCGCACCAGCGAGTCCCGCGCACAGCCCGGACAACGTGTAGACGGAGATCTTCGTACGGGCCACGGGCGCGCCCATCAGGGCGCCGGCGTCCTCGTTGCCGCCGACGGCGTACACGTACTGCCCGAACCTGGTCCGGCGCAGGACGAGGGCACCCAGCACGAACAGCACCACGGTGATCCACACGGGCACCCCGATGCCGAGCAGTGAGCCCTGCCCGAGGGTCGCGAAGAAGGAGTCCTTGTCGACGAGATAGGTGGTCGAGCCCTCGTCGGTGATCGCCAGCAGGATGCCCCGGGCACCCAGCATCGAGGCCAGGGTGACGATGAACGGCGCCAGCCGGACGCGCGCGATCAGCAGCCCGTTCACCAGCCCGATCAGTCCGCACACCGCCAGTGGCAGCAGCAGCGCGACCGCGGTGCCGTACTGCGAGCCCCAGGCCGCGAGCACCCCGCCGAGGGCGAACAGCGAGCCGACCGACAGATCGATGCCGCCGGTGACGATCACGAACGTCATGCCCAGGGCGACCACGGCCAGGAACGCCGAGGACAGCGCCATGTTCCCGAGGTTGTCAGCGGTCAGGAACGTGTCGAAGCTCAGCGACGCCGCGATCATGGCGATCACGAGGGTGACCAGCGCACCGTGCTGCTGAGCGAGCGCACTCAGCCGCTCGGAAGGGCCTGGTCGCGCGGCGAGGTCGTCCTTGTGGGTCAGGGTTTCGGTCTGCATTCCGGTCTCTTCGGTGTGCGTGGTCATCGCCTGCCTCGTTCCCGGGCCGCGTAGACGGCGAGGACGATCACCACGGCCTGGGCCATCTGGGTCCACGACGGCGGCAGGTCGTGCTTGATGAGCGTGGTGGTGAGGAGCTGGATGAGTACGGCTCCCGCGACGGTGCCGCCGATGCGTACCCGGCCGCCGCTGAGCGGGGTGCCGCCGACGACCACGGCGGTGATTGCGGAGAGTTCCATGAGGGTGCCGAGGGAAGTGGGGTCGCTCGCGGTGAGGCGTGCGGTGGCCAGGACGCCGGCGATCGCCGCGAGGGCGCCGGAGCAGACGTAGACGAGGATCAGTACCCCGCGGACCGGGAGGCCGGCGAGGCGGGCTGCGGGGCGGCTGTCGCCGATGGCGAGCACCTGGCGTCCGAAGGTGGTGCGGCGCACCACGAACGCCACGAGGGCGGCGAGTGCCGCGGCGATGAGGACCAGGTACGGGATGCCGAGCATGTCGCCGGAGCCGAGTGCCGCCATGCCGGGGTCGCGGACGTCCTTGAGCTGGGGCAGCAGCACGAGGGCCATGCCGCGTCCGGCGACCATCAGGGCCAGTGTGGCGACAATGGGCTGGACGCCGACGAAGGCGATGAGTGCGCCGTTCGCGGCGCCGATCACGATGCCTCCGACCACTGCGGTCAGTGCGGCGATCCAGGGGCCGTAGCCGAGGTAGAGCGAGAGCAGGGAGGTGGACAGCGCCATCACCGAGCCCACGGACAGGTCGACGCCTTCGGTGCCGATGGCGAGCGCCATGCCGAGGGCGACGATCAGGACGGGGGCGACCTGGACGGCCTGGGTGCGGAAGTTCTCGGTGGAGACGAAGTGCGGGGTGAAGGCGAAGTTGAACAGCAGCAGGACCACGACGCCCGCGTAGACGCCGTAGTCCTGCAGCAGACGCACCAGTCTGTCGCGGTCCAACGAGCCTCGTGTGACGGCGAGTTCAGTCATCGCGGCCTCCCGCGGGTACGGCGGCGATCGCGCGCATCAGGGCGTCCTCGGTGACGGCGTCGCCGGTCAGCTCCCGCGCGACGGCTCCGTCCTTGAGGACGACCACGCGGTCGCTGCCCTCGACCAGTTCCTCGGGGTCGGAGGAGATGAGCAGTACGGCGAGTCCGTCGTCGGCGAGTTCGTCGATGAGTGCCTGGACTTCCGCTTTGGCGCCCACGTCGATGCCGCGCGTGGGCTCGTCCAGGAGCAGCACCTTGGGGTTCATGGCCAGCCAGCGGGCGAGCAGGACCTTCTGCTGGTTGCCGCCGGAGAGTTCGCCGACCTTCTGGTGGGGTCCTGCGGCCTTGATGCGCAGCCGTTTCATGAAGGTGTCGACGATGCGGTCGATGCGGGCGTCGTCGACGAGTCCGAAGCGGGAGAGTGCGGGCAGTGCCGCCAGTGCGATGTTCTCGCGTACCGACAGGCCCGGGACGATGCCCTCTGCCTTGCGGTCCTCGGGCAGCAGGCTGATGCCGGCCCGGATCGCGGCAGGTGTGGATCCCGCGCGCACCGGGACGCCGGCGACGATCACGCGGCCCGCGTCGGTGGGCAGTGCCCCGGCGATGGCTCTGGCCGTCTCACTGCGGCCCGAGCCGAGCAAGCCGCCCAGGCCGACGACTTCTCCGGGCCGGATGGTCAGTGAGACGTCCCGCAGTCGGTGACGGGCAGTCAGTCCCACGGCCTGGAGCACCGGTTCGGCGTCGGTGTCGTGCGAGCCGGAGAACTTGGTCAGGCCCTCTTCGCGTACTTCGCCGATCTCCCGGCCGAGCATCAGTGCCACGAGCCGCAGCCGGTCGAGGCCCGCGAGGGGTCCGCTGTGCACGACGCGTCCGTCCCGCAGGACGGTGACGGTGTCGCAGATCTCGTAGAGCTCGTCCATGCGGTGGCTGACGTAGATGACCGCCACGCCGCGCTCGCGCAGCATGCGGATCACGCCGAACAGGGTGCGGACTTCGCGTGGTTCGAGTGAGGAGGTGGGTTCGTCCATGATGACGACGCGGGCGTCGACGGCGACGGCGCGGGCGAGGGCGACCATCTGCTGGGAGCCGACGCCGAGTTCGCGCAGCGGCCTGCGGACGTCGACCTGGATGCCGAGTGCGCGCAGTGCTTCGTCGGCCTCGCGGTGCATGCGGCGGAAGTCGATCAGGCCCAGTCGGCCGAGGGGTTCGCGGCCGAGGAGGAGGTTGCGGGCCACGCTCATCAGCGGGACGAGGTTGACCTCCTGGTAGATGGTGGAGATGCCTGCCTGCTGGGCCTGCAGGGGAGTGGTGAAGCGGACCGGCAGGCCGTCGTACGTCACCTCGCCGGCGTCGGGGCGGTACACGCCGGTGAGGACTTTGATGAGTGTCGACTTGCCGGCGCCGTTCTCGCCGACGAGTGCGTGCACCTCCCCGGCGCGCGCGGTGAAGTCCACGTCGGACAGCGCGCGCACGCCGGGGAAGGATTTGGACAGGTGGGCGACCGAGAGCACGTCAGTAGGCCTTGCCGAGGTCCGACTGGGCGTTGCTCTTGGCGTAGGAGCTGTCCTGGATGACGATGTCCTGGCCGACCTTCTGGCCCTTGGTGAAGGTGTCGAGGGTCTGAAAGGCAAGGGGTCCGAAGCGTGGATTGGACTCGATCACGCCGTAGATCCAGCCGTCGACGATGCCCTGAACGGCGTTGCGGGTGCCGTCGATCGTCACGATCTTCACGTCGCCGGGCTTCTTGCCGGCGCCCTTGAGGGCGTTGACGGCGCCGAGGCCCATCTCGTCGTTCTCGGCGTAGATGCCTGTGATGCCGGGCTTGGACTGGATGAGGTTCTCGGTGACCGACTGGCCTTTTTCGCGGGCGAATTCGCCGGTCTGGCGGAAGACGACCTTCAGGCCGGGTGCCTTCTCCTTGATCCGGTCCTCGAAACCCTTGGTGCGTTCGGTGGTCACGTTGTTGCCGGCCGCGCCGAGCAGGATGGCGATTTCGCCCTTGCCGCCGGTCGCCTCGATCATCTGGTCGGCGGCCCGCTTGCCCTGTTGCACGAAGTCGGAGCCGATGAAGCTGACGTAGTCCTTGCAGGGGGTGGCGTTGATCTTGCGGTCGATGGTGACGATGGGGATGTGCTTGGCGGCTGCGGCGCGCAGTACCGGTTCCCAGCCGTCGGAGTTCAGCGGGGCGATGACCAGCAGGTTCGCGCCCTTGGCGATGAGGTCCTGGACGTCGCTGATCTGCTTGGAGAACTGTGACTGGGCGTTGGCGGTGAGGAGTTTGACGCCGTGCTTCTTCGCTTCCGCGCGGATGGAGGCGGTCTCCGCGATCCGGAAGGGGTTGGCCTCCTTCTCGGACTGGGAGAAGCCGACGCTGGCGCTCCTGAGGTCGACCTTCTGCCCGCCGTAGGCGTCGATGGTGCAGCCCGGTCCGGACCCGGTGCTGGGCGAGGCGACGACCTGGCCGGCGCCGTCCTGCTTGGAGGTGGAGCTGTTCTTGCTGCCCGGGTCGTCCTCGGTCTTGGTGCATCCGGTCGCGAGCGCCAGGCTCGTCGCGAGGCTGGCGGCGAGGAGGTGTCGTGCGGCGGTACGGCGGACAGGTGCTGTGGGCATCATGGGCGTCCCCAAACGGCGCGGCCCCGGAGCTGAGAGCGCTCTCGGGGAGGCTGGCTCTTGCGGTCAACTCGGCTTGCACAGCGTTCAGATGAGGGTTTTACATCGTTGAAAGGGCTCTGTAAACCCTCCCGTCCGAAATCTCGTCATCGCCGCCCCAAGGTGCTCTCCCGCTCCACGAGCCGGAAATCCGCGATCAGTTCACGTCCGCCGGGCTCCCCGCGGCCCGACAGGCTGCGCAGCAGCGAGCCCACGGCCATCCTCGCGATGGCCTGCTTGTCCGGCGAGACGGTGGTCAGGGTCACAGCGCCGAACCGGCCCTCCGCGAGGTCGTCGAACCCCACCACCGCCACGTCCCACGGAACCCTGAGTCCCCGCTCGTGCAGCACCCGCAACGCCCCTGTCGCGATCAGGTCGTTGAAGGCGAACACGGCGTCCGGGCGCACACCGGAGTCCAGCAGCTGGGCCATCGCGCGCGCTCCGTCGTCCCGGTCCCAGCCGCCCACCGGCACCACCAGGCTGTCCGGCGCGGGCACCCCGGCCGCCGCCAACTCCTCGCGCCAGCCCGCCAGTCGCAGGTGGGCGGGCCGGTTGGCGGAGTCGGTGCGCGCGCCGAGGTAGGCGATCCGGGTCCGGCCGCGGCCGAGAAGGTGACGCACCGCGCACCGGGCCGCCGCCACGTTGTCGATCGCGATGTGATCGAAGGGCAGGCCGTACTCGCGCTCGCCGAGCAGCACCAACGGCACGTCGTCGGAGCGCCCCTGGAGGTCCTCCGCCTCCAGGGCCAGCGGGCTGAGGATCAGCCCGTCGATCACCCGGGCCCGGAAGCCCTGGCTGACCAGGATCTCCTGCTCACGCTCGCCGCGGGTGTGGTCGAGCAGCACGGTGAACTCGTGCTCGGCGGCGGCGTCGATCACGGCGCCGGCCAGCTCGGCGAAGTACGGGTTGCCGAGCTCGGGAACGGCCAGGGCGATGATCCCGGTGCGCCCCTTGCGCAGGTGCCGCGCGGTGAGGTTCGGCCGGTAGCCGAGCTCGTCGATGGCCTCCTGCACCCGGGTTCGCATCGCCGGTGTGACGTGCGGATAGTTGTTCACTACGTTGGACACGGTCTTGATCGAAACGCCCGCGCGTTCCGCCACGTCCTTCAGGCTGACCCGCAAGGGATCTCCTCAGCGTCGATGCGGTGCCCCGGCCGCGAGGCTTTGTCATGAGCCTGGACAGAGGATCCAGAGCCGTGCTCTTATGCCAACTGCCGTTCCTTCCAACGTTGTACAGACTGAAGCAGCGAGCCGCCACCCTTCCTCAGCCAAGGAGGATTCGTGCGCATCAGACCTCTCAGACAACGCCTTGCCCTGCTCCTCGCCGCGGCGCTCGGCACAGCCGGCCTCGCAGCGAGCCCGGCCGCCGTGGCCGCCGACGATCCCGTCGAGGTCCATGGCCTCAAGGGTGAGTACTACACCCAGTCCGCACCCGGCGCCTTCGACTTCGACCAGCTCAAGGCCACCGGATTCGACCCCAAGCTCGACTTCGACACCCTGGAGCCGCGACTGAACTTCGCGACCGGCCGCTCGGACGACGTCAGCGTCCGCTGGACCGGCAAGGTCGTGCCCGAGAAGACCGGCGCCACCACCTTCTCGATCATCGGCGACAACGGCTTCCGGCTGTGGGTCGACGGCAGACTCGTCATCGACCACTGGGTGGACGACTGGGACCGCGAACAGACCGGCGCGCCGGTCGAGTTGACGGCGGGCAAGGCCTACGACATCAAGGTCGAGTACTTCGAGCACTTCGGAGGATCCAACCTCCACCTGCGCTGGACCCCGCCCGGCGGCACCAAGACCGCCGTACCGCAGTCGGCGTTCCGGCTGCCCGACGGCTTCGACTACGACGGAGCCGTGTCCACTGACGTCCTCGCCTCCGGCCGCACACTCGCCCTCGAGTTCGCGCAGCCGCTCAGCACGCCTCCGGCCGGTCTCACCGGGCACTTCGACGCGGTGATCGGTGGCGCGACCTGGCCACTGGGCAACGCCCGGCTGGACCCCGGCGACGGGCGGAAGCTGCTGGTCACGCTCAAAGAGCCCGTGGTCGGCAACAAGACCGGCACCGCGCCAGGCCTCGCCGACGTCCGCTACGACGGCCAGGGCGGCCTGTCCGGCACGGACGGCAACGTTGTCAACTCCTTCTGGAGCAGCGGCGCGAACAAGTCCACCTACGAGCTGAGCACCAAGTGGGCCGACGAGGTCGGGCCGCGCAACGCCCACCCCGAGTACCCACGGCCCCAGCTCGAACGCGACGCCTGGCAGAACCTCAACGGACCCTGGCAGTTCGCCGCCGCCAAGGCGGGAGAAGCGCCGCCGGTGGGCAGGACGCTGGGCGAGAAGATCCTCGTCCCGTACCCCGTCGAGTCCCAGCTGTCCGGCATCCAGCGGCACGAGGACCGCATGTGGTACCGGCGTACCTTCACCGTGCCCGCCGGCTGGAAGGCCGGCTCCGGCAAGCGCCTGCAGCTGAACTTCGGCGCGGTCGACTGGCAGTCCGAGGTGTACGTCAACGGCTCCAAGGTCGCCGAACACAAGGGCGGCTACGACAAGTTCAGTGCCGACATCACCGACGCTCTCAAGCCCGGCCGGACCCAGGAACTGATCGTCGGGGTGTACGACCCCACCGACGCGGCCTCCGGCGAGAACCCGCCCCTGGGCAAGCAGCGCCTCGACCCCAGCGGCATCTGGTACACGCCGACGTCCGGCATCTGGCAGACGGTGTGGATGGAGCCGGTCGCGGCGGACCACGTCGATCAGCTCAAGCTCACGCCGGACGTGGAGGCGGGCACCCTGACCGTCGAACCGCAGGGCGTGCGCGACGGCCTGCCGGTCACGGCGACCGCGTACGCCGGCAAGCACAAGGTGGCCACCGTCACCGGCCGCACGGGTCAGCCGCTGACCCTGCACATCCGCGAGGCGCACCTGTGGTCGCCCGACGACCCCTTCCTGTACGACCTCAAGGTGAACGTCGGATCCGACCGTGTCGCGAGCTACTTCGGCATGCGGTCCATCAAGGTCGAGAAGATCAACGGCGTGCCGCGCACCGTGCTCAACGGCAAGCCGGTCTTCATGATGGCCACGCTCGACCAGGGCTTCTGGCCCGACGGCCTGTACACGGCGCCGACGGACGAGGCCCTCGCCTACGACCTGAAGATGCACAAGAGCATGGGCTTCAACTCGGTGCGCAAGCACATCAAGGTGGAACCCGACCGCTGGTTCTACTGGGCCGACCGGCTGGGCCTCATGGTCTGGCAGGACATGCCCGCGATGACGGCCGGAGTGAACCCGGGCACCACGGCCCGCGCCGAGTACGAGCGTGAGATGAAGCAGATGATCGACGAGCACATCAGCAGCCCGTCGGTCGTCATGTGGGTCACGTTCAACGAGGGCTGGGGCCAGTACGACATGGCCCGCATCGCCGACCAGGCCAAGGCCTGGGATCCGACCCGGCTCGTGAACTCCATGTCCGGGCTCAACCTCGGGGCCGACGGCGGCACCGGGGACATCATGGACGAGCACGGTTACCCGAGCCCGGCCCTGCCACCTCACCCCGACGGCGAACGCGCCCTGGTCAGCGGGGAGTACGGCGGTCTCGGCCTCGCCGTGCCCGGTCACGCCTGGTCGGTCCAGCAGTCCTACGTCGACGTCGACCCCTCGACGTACACGGACGACTACCTGGAGAAGCTCACCGAGGTCCACGCGCTCGCCTGCAAGGGCGGCAACGGCGCGGTCTACACCCAGATCTCGGACGTCGAGGGTGAGCTCAACGGCCTGCTGACGTACGACCGGAAGGTGGTCAAGCCCGATGTCAAGCGGCTCGGGACGGCCCAGCGGGCGCTGATCTCCGACGCCTCGCGGGCGACCCCGGCAGGGTGCGCCTGACACCTTGCCCGGACTCGGCGAACGCCTCCCCGCGCCACGCCGAGGGCCTGCCCCGGCCCATGGGAAAGGGGTGATCCGCCCGCCGTCCCAGCGAGACGGCGGGCGGACCGCATTCGGCCGCGGTCGGGCGGCGGGTCATGCGGGGAAGCATGGCCCGACGCGGTTGGGATGCGCGCTGCTGCCAAGCACTACACCCGTCCACGGCGGGTTCCCCGGGCTGGAGGAGTTCGCGGACGAGGTGGTCGCCTTCGTCGCACGCAGTTGTGCCGCGTCTGTCGTGAGCGCGGCGAGCAGAAGTCCGGCTTCGATGTTGTCGCCGCGCGCCCGGCTGCAGGGAACGGGCCACATCGTCCAGGGCCGCGGCAAGTTCGGGATCGTGGCGGTGGCCGAGGGCGGCCACTCCGGCGACGGCGGAGGTGCCCTCCAGGCTGTGCACCGCGCGCTCGGCACAGGCACGTGCGCGGGGAAGCGCCGCCGGGGTGCGGCGGTCCCCGCCACACCCTTCTCGTTACGCGATGAACCCCTCGTCCTTGAGGAACTTCACCGCCGCCTGTTGCGGACTCGCGCCGTCGATGTCCACCATCCCGTTGAGCTCGATGATCGCCTGCTGGGTGAGCTTGTCCCCGAGCAGCTGCACCAGCCTCTTCAACTCCGGGTTCTCCTTGAACTCCTTCGAGCCGACCGTGAAGCTCTTGCCGGACAGATCGACAGTCTTCGCGATGCTGCCGCCCTTGAGCTGCCCCGCGGAGACGCTCGACGCCAGATCGCCGGAGGTGGACGAGCAGCCGGCGCAGACCGCGGTGAAGGACAGCGCGGCCAGCAGCGCGCCCAGACGCCTTTGAGGACGGTTCATTGCAGCCCCCGTGGCTTGAGAAGGTCTTCGGCGATCGACGCCGCCCAGTCGACGAGCAGCGCCAGCGCGGCGACCAGCACGCTGCCGGTGAGCAGGACCATGTCGCGGCTTGAGCTGATGCCGTTGGAGATGACGTCACCGAGGCCGCCCGCGCCGACGAAAGGGGCGAGCGCCACGGTGCCGACGGTGATCACGAGGGCGGTACGTACACCGGCGAGGATCACTGGAACGGCCAGCGGCAGCTCAATCTGGAGCAGCACCGACCAGCGGGTCATTCCCATGCCCCACGCCGACTCGATCACCGAGAGGTCGACCTGCTGCAGCCCGGCGATCGTGTTGCGAAGCACGGGCAGGATTCCGTACACAAGGAAGGCGATGACCGCGATCTGGTTGACGCCCAGCGTTGCGAAGCCCACGGCCAGCAGCACGATCAGCCCGAGGGAGGGCAGCGCCTGCCCGATGTTGGCGACGACCAGGATCGGCGAGGCCCGGCGGCGCGCCCAGGGGCGGGTCAGCAGGACGCCGCAGGGCACGGCGATGACCAGGATGAGGGCGGACACGACGAGCGTGAGGCCGAAATGCTTCAGGATCCGGTTCGTGAGGTAGCCGGCGTTCAGGCTGCGCTGCTCGATGGAGTCCAGCTGATGACCGGAGACGTAGAGGTAGAGCGCGAGCAGCGCGAGGCCGACGACCACCGGCAGAGCCGCGTACCGCCCGTATGCGAGCAGCCTCCCGCGGGCGGCCGCGGTCTCGGTCACCGGGGTGTGGGGCTGGGCGATGGCCGTCATCTACCGCACCTCCCGGCGGGTGGGCGCTGCCACGGCCCCGGCGCGCTCCGCGTGGATGAGGGCACGCAGCGAGCCGAGTTCGAGGACGCCGCGGTAGCGGCCGTCGTCGTGGGTGACCACAGCGGCCGCGGCGTTCAGGGTGAGCATCTGGTCCAACGCGTCGTAGAGGGTGTCGCGAGGGCCGACCGGGGAGAGCACCGGCATCGCCCGCTCGCCGTCCGCGGCCCGGTCGGTGGGCAGCCAGCCCACGGGCTGCCGGTCGCCGTCGAGTACGAGCAGGAACTCCCGCCCGTTCGCGGCCGTGGAGACGGAAGGCCGCTATCACACCCGGCTGTACCAGTCCCGGCCCCCTCCCTATGACTGACGTCCAGGAGTAGGACCAGCCGGTTGTCGGGCTCCAGTCCTGCAAGAGCTGGGCCGGCAGATGGGCGGAGCAGGGCGGTTCGGTCCTTTCGGAGACTGTTTCGCCCGTATCACCCGTACCCTTGTGGTGGCAAGGCGTCACATGGCGGGCGCGCGCCAAACCACTGGAGGCAATACCTCGTGCTGATTGCTCAGCGTCCCTCGTTGACCGAAGAGGTCGTCGACGAGTTCCGCTCCCGGTTCGTGATCGAGCCGCTGGAGCCGGGCTTCGGCTACACCCTCGG
>NZ_JBEXWP010000046.1:0-34359 GCF_040629895.1 Streptomyces sp. NPDC005866 | reverse complement strand
GTCGACCTGGAGCCACTGGTCGTCGGTGAAGGCGGACGACCAGCGGGTGCCGGTGTTGCCGTCGACCGCGTTCCATGTGTCTACTTCTTCTTGCCGCGCTTCTCGCGCACCCGTACGGAGATATGGATCGGGGTGCCGTCGAAGCCGAACTCCTCGCGCAGCCGGCGTTCGATGAAACGCCGGTAGCCCGCCTCGATGAAGCCGGAGGCGAACAGGACGAACCGCGGCGGCTTGGTGCCGGCCTGGGTGCCGAACAGGATGCGCGGCTGCTTGCCACCGCGGACCGGGTGCGGGTGGGCCGATACCAGCTCGCCGAGGAAGGCGTTGAGGCGGCCGGTGGGAACGCGGGTCTCCCAGCCGGCGAGGGCCGTCTCGATGGCCGGGACCAGCTTCTCCATGTGACGGCCGGTCTGCGCCGAGACATTGACCCGGGGCGCCCAGGCGACCTGGCCGAACTCGGTCTCGATCTCCCGCTCCAGGTAGTAGCGGCGCTCCTCGTCGAGGGTGTCCCACTTGTTGTAGGCGATGACCATCGCGCGGCCCGCGTCCACGGCCATGGTGACGATCCGCTGGTCCTGGACGGAGATGGGCTCGGAGGCGTCGATCAGGATGACCGCCACCTCGGCCTTCTCGACGGCGGCGGCGGTGCGCAGCGAGGCGTAGTAGTCGGCGCCCTGCTGAAGGTGGACGCGCTTGCGGATACCGGCGGTGTCGACGAACTTCCAGGTGACTCCGCCGAGTTCGATCAGCTCGTCGACCGGGTCGCGGGTGGTGCCGGCCTGTTCGTTGACGACGACACGCTCCTCGCCCGCCACCTTGTTGAGGAGAGAGGACTTGCCGACGTTCGGGCGGCCGATGAGCGCGATCCGACGCGGGCCGCCGACGGCTGTGCCGAAGGTCTGCTCGGGCGCCTCCGGCAGCGCCTCCAGGACGGCGTCGAGCATGTCGCCGGTGCCGCGGCCGTGCAGGGCGGAGACCGGGTGCGGCTCGCCGAGACCGAGGGCCCAGAGGTAGGCCGCGTCGGCCTCGCCGCTGGGACCGTCGACCTTGTTGGCGGCCAGCACGACGGGCTTGCCGGCCTTGCGCAGCAGTCGTACGACCGCCTCGTCGGTGTCGGTCGGGCCGACCTTGGCGTCGACGACGAAGACGACCGCGTCGGCAGCCTCGATCGCGTACTCGGCCTGGGCGGCCACGGAGGCGTCGATACCGAGGACGTCCTGCTCCCAGCCGCCGGTGTCGACGACCTTGAAGCGGCGGCCCGCCCACTCGGCCTCGTAGGTCACGCGGTCTCGGGTGACGCCGGGCTTGTCCTCGACGACGGCCTCGCGGCGGCCGATGATGCGGTTCACGAGCGTCGACTTGCCGACATTGGGGCGGCCGACGACGGCGAGCACGGGCAGCGGGCCGTGACCGGCCGCCTCGATGGCGCCTTCGACGTCCTCGACGTCGAAGCCCTCTTCCGCGGCGAGCTCCATGAACTCCGCGTACTCGGCGTCGCCGAGTGCCCCGTGGTCGTACTCGTGCTCAGCCGAGTCGCCGGGCTGGATGTGGTCGTTCATGAAGTCCGTACCTCGTCGTTCATCGTGGTGATCGGTGGACCGCACCCGTCATGGGCTGATCCACTACTCAGTGTCGCTCTAGGGCCTGTCCGGCGGATCCTGCCGGAGACGCGGGGTGTCCGCCTTGCAACTGCACGCACCACACCCCGCTCACCTGAGAGTAATAGGCACCGCTGCTATTCTCCGACCTGATCCGCCGGACAGGTTCTAGCGTCCGGTCAGACGCCTGGCGTTTTCCAGGTGGCTGGTGAGCTGCTTCTGGATGCGCTCGGTGGCCTCGTCCAGGGCGCTGCGGGTGCGCCGGCCGCTGCCGTCGCCCGCCTCGAAGGGGTCGCCGAAGACGACGTCGACGCGGGCGCGCAGAGGTGGCAGCCCCTTTACCAACCGTCCGCGCCGATCGGAGCTTCCCAGCACGGCCACCGGCACGATCGGCGCCCCGGAGCGCACCGCGAAGTAGGCGAGGCCCGCGCGCAGCGAGGCGAAGTCGCCCTCGCCCCGGCTGCCCTCGGGGAATATGCCGAGCACTCCCCCGGCCTCCAGCACACCGAGCGCGCGGGTGACCGCCGTGCGGTCGGTGGACTGCCGGTCCACCTTCAGCTGGCCGATCCGGGTCAGGAACGGGTCCAGCGGCCCGATGAACGCCTCCTTCTTGATGAAGAAGTGCGTCGGCCGGGGCGACACGCCCATGACCATCGGGCCGTCGAGGTTGTGGGAGTGGTTCACGGCGAGGATCGCCGGGCCGTGGGCCGGCATCCTCCAGGCACCGAGCACACGCGGCTTCCAGAGCGTGTGCATGAGGCCGACGCCGATGCGCCGGCCGGCCTCGGCGCCCCGCTGCGACGGAATCGACGGAAGGCTCACTTCCCCGCCCGCTTCTCCTCGACGAGGGTGACGACGCACTCGATGACCTGGGCCAGCGTCAGCTCGGTGGTGTCCACCTCGACCGCGTCGTCCGCCTTGGCGAGCGGCGAGGTCTTGCGGGTCGAGTCGGCCGCGTCCCGCTTGATCAGGGCCTCGCGGGTGGCGTTGACGTCGGCTCCCTTGAGCTCACCGCTGCGGCGGGCCGCGCGGGCCTCAGCGGAGGCGGTGAGGAAGATCTTGAGGTCGGCGTCGGGCAGTACGGTCGTACCGATGTCCCGGCCCTCGACGACGATGCCGGCCTCGGTGCCGTGGGCCAGCGACCGCTGCAGCTCGCTTATCCGCACCCGCACCTCCGGTACGGCGCTGACCGCGCTGACCTTGGAGGTGACTCCCTCGGTGCGGATCGGGCCGGACACGTCCAGGCCGTCGACGGTGATCGTCGGGTGGGCCGGGTCGGTACCGGAGACGATCTCCGGCTTGCCGGCGACCGCGGCGATGGCGGTCGGGTCGGTGAGGTCGATGCCGTTGTTCACCATCCACCAGGTGATCGCCCGGTACTGGGCGCCGGTGTCCAGGTAGCTCAGGCCGAGCTGTGCGGCCACGGCCTTGGAGGTGCTCGACTTGCCGGTGCCCGAGGGGCCGTCGATCGCGACAATCACGGGCTTTACGGCGCCGTTTTCCACGGGGGAACACCTTCCGGGTGCAGGGTGGTGGGTGGTGTGCGGGGCGCCGTCGCGCCCCGCACAAGGTTACCGGCCCCCGCGACCGGCGGATTCAGCCTATTGCCGCAGCGCCCAGCCCCGGTCCCGCAGCGCCGTCGTGAGTACCGGCACCGCCTTCGGCTCCACCCAGAGCTGGACGAGACCGGCCTGCTGCCCGGTGGCGTGCTCGATGCGCACGTCTTCGATGTTGACCCCGGCCGCGCCCGCGTCCGCGAAGATCCGGGCCAGCTGGCCGGGCTGGTCGTCGATGAGTACCGCCACGACCTCGTAGGCGCGTGGCGCCGACCCGTGCTTGCCGGGCACCCGGACCTGCCCCGCGTTGCCGCGCCGCAGCACGTCCTCGATGCCGGCTCCCCCGTCGCGCCGCTTGGCCTCGTCGGAGGACTGCAGGGACCGCAGCGCGCGCACGGTCTCGTCGATGTCGGCGGAGACGTCCCCGAGCAGGTCGGCTACCGGGCCGGGGTTCGCGGAGAGGATGTCGATCCACATCCGGGGGTCGGAGGCGGCGATGCGGGTCACGTCCCGGATGCCCTGCCCGCACAGTCGTACGGCCGCCTCCTCGGCGTGCTCCAGACGGGCCGCCACCATGCTGGAGACCAGGTGGGGCATGTGGGAGACCAGGGCGACGGCGCGGTCATGGGCGTCGGCGTCCATGACGACCGGGACGGCGCGGCAGTGCGAGACCAGTTCCAGGGCGAGGTTCAGCACCTCGGTGTCGGTGTCCCGGGTCGGAGTGAGGACCCAGGGGCGGCCCTCGAAGAGGTCGGCGGTGGCCGCCAGCGGGCCGGACTTCTCCCGGCCGGACATGGGGTGCGTCCCGATGTACGACGACAGGTCCAGGCCCCGCGCCTCCAGTTCGCGGCGCGGGCCGCCCTTCACGCTGGCCACGTCGGCGTAGCCGCGCGCCAGGCCCTTGCTCATCACGTCGGCGAGGACGGCGGCCACATGGGCGGGCGGGGCGGCGACGATCGCCAGGTCGACGGGACCGTCCGGGGTCTCGTCGGTGCCGGCGCCGAGCGCGGCCGCCGTACGGGCCTGCTCGGGGTCGTGGTCGGCGAGGTGGACGACGACGCCCCGCCGGGAGAGGGCGAGCGCGGCGGACGTACCGATGAGACCGGTGCCGATGACGAGCGCGGTTCTCACTGGGCGATGTCCTTGCGCAGGGCGGCCGCGGCGCCGAGGTAGACGTGGTTGATCTCGGTGCGGGGCCGGTCGGACTCGATGTGCGCGAGGATCCGGACGACCCGGGGCATGGCGCCCTCGATGTCCAGTTCCTGGGCGCAGATCAGGGGTACGTCGAGGATGCCGAGCTTGCGCGCGGCGGCCGCCGGGAAGTCGCTGTGCAGGTCGGGCGTGGCCGTGAACCAGATGCTGATCAGGTCGTCGGCGGTCAGCCCGTTCCGCTCCAGGACGGTGGTGAGCAGCGCTCCGACCTGCTCCTCCATGTGACCGGACTCGTCGCGCTCCAGTTGGACGGCCCCCCGGACCGCTCGTACCGCCACGGCGCTGCTCCTGTTCTGACGTTGCCTCTTGGTCCGTCCAGCCTAGTCAGACCGCCACCGGGCCCGTGCGCCCTGCCCGCCCGCTGAGACGGCGGCTCACTGGACTGCTGCCGGATCAGGTCCTCGATCGAGGCCGTACCTCGCCATCGGAGGTGAGCCTGTCGACGACCTGGGGCAGCTCCTGGGCTATCCGGTCCGCGGCCTTCCGCGGGCTCACGCCGGCCTGCTCGGCGACCTGCTGGAGGGTGTCGTCGGGCAGGGCCTGCTGGATCTGGTTGCCGGTGACGGGCTGGTTGGTGCCGGTGCCGACCCGGGTGTCCTTCTGCGCGGTGAGACCGGAGCTCGCCAGGGTGTCCAGGAGCCCGTCCAGCGAACCGCCGCCCTGGCCCTGGCTGAGCGCGCCGATCAGCGCGGACAGCGGTCCGGCGTCCTTGCCGTCGCCGCGGAACAGGCTGCCGAGCATGCTTTCCAGATCGTTGCCTGCCATGGCCGCCGCGCCTTTCGGGGGATCTTCTCGGTGCCGGTTGCGTCCCGTCGCCAATCTCACCCGAATCACTCCATTTCGCTACTTGGGGTGAAATGTCGACTGAACGGCACGCTGCGCCTCGGCGGGTGCGAAGGCCGCCATGGGGCCGGGGTTGTACCGGGCCACGGCGACCGCGAGCCCAGTCGCCCCCTGACACCCGGTCGTGACCCGAGGGAGCCGACCATGACCGTCGGCCCGAACGCACCGCCGGCCGGGGCGGATCGCGTTTCTCCTCGCCGTCCCCGTGGCGGTGCACTGTCCGGACGCGTTGGGCCGCCAGACGTACGGAACGCGCCTTTTGTGGCACTCTGTTCTGAGTTGCTTCTTCTTCGGTGTTTTCAGTGCCAAGATGCTGTTGCTCCGCTCGGAGCGACTCCCTGGCTGGCTGGTGTCGATCGGCGGTGGACTGGTGTTCGCCGTGCTCACCCTCATCTGGCTGACGTCCGCCTTCTGGTTCTTCCGCACCTTCGGAGTGACGACATGACCGACGGCTCCACTCGGCGCACTGTGCTCACGACGGGCGCGTCGGCGCTCGCCGTGTGCTGCGTGGGATGCAGCAACAAGAGCAACAGTTCCTCGGAATCCTCCGCCTCCGCGAGCGCGTCCGCGAGCGCCTCGACGGGTGCGTCCGCCAGCGCCTCGACGGGTGCGCCCGCCGGGAAGGCGCTGGCCCAGACCAGTGACATCCCGGAGGGCGGCGGCGCGATCTTCAAGGAACAGAAGATCGTGGTGACACAGCCGAAGAAGGGCGAGTTCAAGGCCTTCTCGGCGATCTGCACTCACGAGGGCTGCACGGTGACCCAGGTGACGGGCGGCACCATCGACTGCCCCTGCCACGGCAGCAAGTTCCACATCGCCGACGGCTCGGTCGCCCACGGTCCGGCGACGCGGCCGCTGCCGGCCGAGCCCATCAAGGTGGAGGGAAATTCGATCACCCTGGCGTGACCTGCCGCGTACGCTCCCGGGCATGCAGCCCGAGGACCTGGTACGCGGCCACACGATCTACGCCTGTGTCATGGGGTCGCGGGCCTTCGGTCTGGCCACGGAGGACAGCGACACCGACCGCCGGGGCGTGTTCCTCGCCCCCACGCCCCTGTTCTGGCGCTTCGAGAAGCCGCCGACGCATGTCGAGGGCCCGGGCGAGGAGCGGTTCTCCTGGGAGCTGGAGCGGTTCTGCGAGCTGGCGCTGCGGGCCAACCCGAACATCCTGGAGTGCCTGCACTCGCCCCTGGTCGAGCACGTCGACGACTCGGGCCGCGAGTTGCTCGCCCTGCGTGACGCCTTCCTCTCCCGGCGGGCGTACGACACCTTCACCCGCTACGCCCTGGACCAGCGCCGCAAGCTTGACGCCGACGTCCGTACCCAGGGCGCCCCGCGCTGGAAGCACGCGATGCATCTGCTGCGGCTGCTGACGAGCGCCCGCGATCTGCTGCGCACGGGTGAGCTGACGATCGACGTCGGTGACGCGCGCGAGTCGCTCCTGGCGGTGAAGCGGGGCGAGGTCTCCTGGGCGGAGGTCGAGTCCCGGATGGCCCGGCTCGCCGAGGAGACCGACCGGGCCCTGCACGGCACCCCTCTCCCCGCGGAGCCGGACCACACACGCGTTGCGGACTTTCTGTTCCGGGCCCGCCGCGCCTCAGCCCTGCAGCCGTACCCGGACGAGGAGGTCGTCCAGGGCGTCGTACCCACCAGGCGCGTCGGGCAGCGCTGAGGCGTTCTGCGCCTCGTCGAGCAGGTCGTGCAGCCGCTCCACATCCCCTTCCACGCGCGCGTGCTCGACATCAGCGCCGCCGTGCTCGTGCGCGGCCTTGGCGGCGATCAGCTCGGGCAGATACGCGGGGGCCGCGGGCACCTCGTCGAGGAGCGTGGGCAGGTGGGCCTGCACCTCACCGCTGCGCATCAGATGCATCCCGGTGAGCAGCACCCGGAACGTGTAGAGCAGCGGTTTGAGTTCTCCGGTCTTCTCGAACAGCCGCCACTGGGTCACCCCGAAGCCCCGGTAGTGATGGGCATGGTGGCTGGTGAGGACGTCCGGGGCGAGTGCTGCCAGCTCCCGGTGGGTGTCGCCGGTGTGCGCGACCAGCGGCGACAGGAACTGCTCCAGCACGTAGCCGTTGCGGCGCTGCATCAGCCGGACGAACTTGCGCAGATCGTGGGTGACGAGGTGCATCTCGACGCGGTCGCGCACCCACATCCGTGAGCGGGTCTCCTCCGGCTCGCGCAGCCCGACCAGGTCGGCGGCCGGCAGCAGATGGACGCCCCGCAGGTCCAGGTCGGAGTCCCGGGACGGGAGCCGTACAGATGCGCCCCGGAGACGGTCGCGAACAGCAGGGGGTCGGGCTGCTCCGCGACGACGGGCGCCAGGTCGTGGATCACGCGGTCAAGCGTCCCAGAGCGCGCCCAGGGTCTGCAGGTCGCCCCGGTACTCGATCCGGTCGGCCCACTGTGTCGGCCAGGCTTCCACGCCCAGCCAGGCCCCCGCGAAGGCGCCGGTCAGGCAGGCGATCGAGTCCGAGTCGCCGGAGGAGCAGGCGGCCCGGCGCAGGGCCGTCACCGGCTCGTCCGGGAAGAGCAGGAAGCACAGCAGACCGGTGGCCAGGGCCTCCTCGGCGATCCAGCCGGCGCCGGTGGCCAGGCACGGGTCGGCCTCCGGCGAGACGGTTTGTACGGCGTCCTGGAGCCGGCCGAGTATCTCCAGGCACTCGTCCCAGCCGCGCGCGATGAACTCCTCGGGGGTCGGATCCTGGCTCCGGGTCCACAGGTCGCCGAGCCAGGTGTGGTGGTAGTGGGTGCGGTTGTCGAGGGCGTAGGACCGCAACTGCCCGATGAGAGCGGCCGGTTCGGTGCCCGTGGCCAGCAGTCGTACGGCTCGCGCGGTGAGGTCGGAGGCGGCCAGGGCGGTGGGGTGGCCGTGGGTGAGGGCCGACTGCAACTGGGCGGCGCCGGCGCGCTGTTCGTCGCTCAGCCCGGGCGCGAGCCCGACCGGCGCGACCCGCATATTGGCCCCGCATCCCTTGGAGTCGATCTGGCTGGCGTCCTGCCAGACCCGCCCCTCCTCCTTCAGGAGTTCGCAGGCACGCAGGCAAGTCCGCCCGGGCGCCCGGTTGTTCTCGGGCGACTGGTACCAGTTGACGAACTCCTCGCGCAGCGGCCGCTCCAGCCGCTTGGGCGCGAGCACCCCCCGGTCCATGGCGGTGCGCAGCCCGTGTCCGACCGCGATCGTCATCTGCGTGTCGTCGGAGACGAGGGCCCGCGCGGGCAGCTCCATCTCCCGCCACGGCCCGCACTTGGCGAGGATCGAGGGCACGTCGTTGAACTCGGTCGGGAAGCCGAGCGCGTCCCCGAGGGCGAGACCGATCAGGGAGCCGCTGGCGGCACGCTTGTGCGCGGTGGTAGAGGTCATGCGGGGCGTCCTTCCCGGGGCGGGCGGAGCAGGGGTGGATGGAGCGTGGTGGCGGTGCCCGCGCGGTAGAGCGCGGCGGGCTTGCCGCGGCCGCCGGTCAGCCGGGCGGCGCCCGGCACCGGTTCGACGAAACCGGGCGTGGCGAGCACCTTGCGGCGGAAGTTGGGGCGGTCCAGCTCGACGGCCCACACGGTCTCGTAGACGTTCTGCAGCTCGCCGAGCGTGAACTCGGGCGGGCAGAAGGCGGTGGCCAGGCAGCTGTACTCCAGCCGTCGGCCGACGCGTTCATGGGCGTCGGCCAGGATCCGGTCGTGGTCGAAGGCGAGCGTCCGGGCCGGGTCGTAGGGCAGCCAGCGCGCCTGGGCGGCGTCACCGCCGCCGTGCGGTTCGGGCGGGTCGGGCAGCAGCGCGGTGAAGGCGACGGAGACGACCCGCATCCTCGGGTCGCGGTCCGGCTCGCTGTAGGTGCGCAGCTGCTCCAGGTGCAGCCCCGACAGGTCCGACAGGCCGGTCTCCTCGGCGAGTTCCCGCCGGGCCGCCGTCTCGGCCGACTCCCGGGGCAGCACGAAGCCTCCCGGCAGCGCCCACTGTCCGGCGTACGGTTCCTGACCGCGCTCGACGAGCAGCACGTGCAGGGCACCCGCGCGAAGGGTGAGGACGGCGAGGTCGACGGTGACGGCGAAGGGTTCGTAGGCGTACTTGTCGTAGCCCTGCATGCGCCCTTCCACCCCCTGAAGAGTCGATCTCAAGAGATGACCCGACTAATAGTCGTTACGACAATAAAGAGTCGCAGGTCGCCGCGCAAGCCCTCAGCGGCCGCTGGAGCCGCGTTCCCGGACGCGACGACGGCCGGTCCCGGGCCACCCGGAACCGGCCGTCAGAAAGCCGCACAAGCCCTTTTACGGGGTTTAGAGGTCGACTTCCTGCATGAGCATCCCGACCTCGGTGTTGGACAGGCGTCGCAGCCAGCCCGACTTCTGGTCGCCGAGGGTGATCGGACCGAAGGCGACCCGCACCAGCTTGTCGACGGGGAAGCCGGCCTCGGCCAGCATGCGCCGCACGATGTGCTTGCGGCCCTCGTGCAGGGTGACCTCGACGAGGTAGTTCTTGCCGGTCTGCTCGACGACCCGGAAGTGGTCCGCGCGCGCGTAGCCGTCGTCCAGCTGGATGCCGTCCTTGAGCTTCTTGCCGAGGTCGCGCGGGATCGGGCCCACGATGTGCGCGAGGTAGGTCTTCTTCACGCCGTACTTGGGATGGGTCAGCCGGTGCGCCAGCTCGCCGTGGTTGGTGAGCAGGATGACGCCCTCGGTCTCGGTGTCCAGGCGCCCCACGTGGAACAGCCGGGTCTCCCGGTTGGTGACGTAGTCACCGAGGCACTGCCGCCCGTCAGGGTCCTCCATGGTGGACACCACACCGGCCGGCTTGTTCAGCGAGAAGAACTGGTACGACTGCGTGGCGACGGTCAGCCCGTCGACCCTGACCTCGTCCTTCTCCGGGTCGACCCGCTTGCCCTGCTCGGTCACGATCTCACCGTTGACCTCGACCCGGGACTGCTCGATCAGCTCCTCGCAGGCGCGCCGGGAGCCGTAGCCCGCGCGGGCGAGGACCTTCTGCAGCCGCTCGCCCTCCTGCTCGGCGCCCGGGAAGGTCTTGGGGAGCTTCACGTCCGGCTTGCCGGCGTACCGCTCCCGGTTGCGCTCCTCGGCCCGGGCGTCGTACTCACGGGAGCTCGCCGGAGCCGTGCGGCCGCGCCCGGTGCCCTGGCCCTGCCTGGGACCGCCCTTGGCGCCGCCGCGCGCCGAGGCGCCGCGCCCCGACTTCGGGCCGTCCTGGGTGGCGCCGGGGCCCACGTCGTAGCGCCGTTCCTCCGGGCGCGGGTTCTTCGGCCGGCCGCCCTGTTTGTCGTCGCGGGTGTTTCCGGCACCGCGGTAGTTACCGCGGCCACCGCTGCTCCCGCCGCGGCCGCCGCTGTTGCCACCACGGCTCCCGCCGTTGTTTCCGCTGCTGTTCCTGCCGCTGCTGCTTCGCATCAAAGTTCCGTCTTGTCGTCTGCGTCCTCGGAATCCGGAGCGTCCGGATCGAACGACGGCACGCCCTCCTGGGTCTCGGCCTCGATCGCCTCCGCCTCCGGGAGGAAGGGCGCGAGTTCCGGAAGCTCGTCCAGGCCACGCAGGCCCATCCGCTCCAGGAAGTAGTTCGTCGTCCTGTACAGGATCGCACCTGTTTCGGGTTCCGCGCCCGCCTCCTCGACCAGACCGCGCTGGAGCAGGGTCCGCATCACACCGTCGCAGTTGACTCCCCGTACGACTGAGACGCGGCTGCGGCTCACCGGCTGGCGGTACGCGACGACCGCGAGGGTCTCCAGCGCGGCCTGGGTGAGCCGGGCGGTCTGGCCCTCCAGGACCAGCCGCTCGACCGCGGGCGCGTACTCGCCTCGCGTGTAGAAGCGCCAGCCGCCCGCGACGAAGCGCAGCTCGAAGCCACGGCCCTGGACGGTGTACTCGTCCGCCAGTGCCCGCAGCGCCTTCGTGATCGTCTGCTTCGGCCGCTCAAGGATCTTGGACAGGTGCTCCACGGTGGCGGGCTCGTCCACGACCATGAGGACGGCCTCCAGGGCCGGCTTGAGGTCGAGTTCGGCGACCGGGCGCAGCCCGGCCGGCAGCTCTGTGGTGTGCTCGCTCACGCCTTGTCCTCCTTGGGCGGCTCGGGTGGCCGGTCGAACTCGTCGGTCACCACCGGCTGGGTCCCCCCGTCCCCGCCGGTCCACCGCACGATCAGATCGCCGAGCGCGGTCTCCTGGTCGAGGGCGACCGCCTTCTCGCGGTACAGCTCAAGGAGGGCCAGGAAGCGGGCGACGACGGTGAGGGTGTCGTCGGTGTCCTCGATGAGCGCCTGGAAGCTGGCCTCCCCCAGCTCCCGCAGCCGCGCCACCACGATCCCGGCCTGCTCCTGCACGCTGACCAGCGGGGCGTGGATGTGGTCGACGTACACCTGCGGCTTGGGCTTGGGCTGCATCGCCTTGACCGCAAGCCTGGCGAACCCCTCCGGACCGATGCTGATGACGACCTCGGGCAGCAGCTCGGCCAGATGCGGCTCCAGGCCGACGGTACGGGGCCAGCGGCGGGCCTCCTCGTCCAGGCGCCGGTTGAAGATGTCGGCGATCTGCTTGTACGCGCGGTACTGCAGCAGCCGCGCGAACAGCAGGTCCCGGGCTTCAAGGAGCGCAAGGTCGGCCTCGTCCTCGACCTCGGCGGCGGGCAGCAGCCGGGCGGCCTTGAGGTCGAGCAGGGTGGCGGCGACGACGAGGAACTCGGTCGTCTGGTCCAGGTCCCAGTCCGGCCCCATGGCCCGGATGTGCGCCATGAATTCGTCGGTGACCTTGGAGAGCGCGACCTCGGTGACGTCCAGCTTGTGTTTGGAGATCAGCTGGAGGAGGAGGTCGAAGGGGCCCTCGAAGTTGGCGAGCCGGACTTTGAAGACACCGTCGGGGACGGGTTCCGGCTCCGTGGCCTCAGCGGGAGCTCCGACGGCCTCGGCGGGAGCTTCGGTGCCCTCGGCGGGAGCGGCCTCCGGCTCGGGTTCCGGCGTCGGTTCCCGTTCCGGCTCCGGTACGACGGCCTCGGCCTCGGCCTCCGGCTCCACGGGAACGGCAGGAGCCGCCGGGCCAGGCCCCCGTCCCAGCAGACGCCGACGGCCGCCGGAAGGGCCGGAAACGGGAGCGTCGGTCGAGGTCATAGCTCCCGCAGGCTACCCCTACCGTCCGCGCAGCCGTCGTACGAGGATGCTCGCGTCCCCTCGGGACTCCAGGTCGGCCAGCACCACGGCGACCGCCTCGCGGACGATCCGGCCCCGGTCGACGGCCAGTCCGTGTTCACCGCGGAGCACGAGACGCGCGTGCTCCAGGTCCATGAGCTCCTCGGCGGAGACATAGACGGTGATTTTCTCGTCGTGCCGTTCGCGCCCGCTGGGCCGGCGGGAGGCCGCCCGGCCGCCACGCTTGCGGGGCTCGGCCTGCGCGGCGGACGCGGCAGAACCTTCCTGCGCCGCCTGCCGCCGCCCGGACCGGTCGGCCGACGGCGTGACCGTGGCCGAGGACCCGCCCGGCGCCGCGGCGTGGTTGCGGGACTCCCCGGCGTCGGCCGGTTCGGCCTCCGCCGCCACGTGCTCCGCGCCCTCGCCGTCGCCGCCCCGCACGGGCACCGAGTGCGGCGCGTCATCGGCGGCCTCGGCCGCCGTGTCGTCGCTCTCCGCGGGACTCGCGGGAGCCGGCACCCGGGCCTCGCCGTTGGCCGGGCGCCTGGGGCTGGACGGCTGCAGCGCCATCCCCCCGGTCGTACGGAACAGTTCGTCGGCCCCCGGCAGACTCACTCGGCGTGACACCGGGCGAGCACCTCCCTGGCGAGCTGGCGGTAGGCGGCGGCACCGACGGAGTTGGAGGCGTACGTGGTGATCGGCTCACCGGCGACCGTGGTCTCCGGGAAGCGGACCGTGCGGCCGATGACCGTGTGGTAGACGTGATCGTCGAAGGCCTCGACGACGCGTGCGAGCACCTCACGGCTGTGCACGGTGCGGGAGTCGTACATGGTGGCGAGGATGCCGTCGAGCTCCAGGTCCGGGTTGAGCCGCTCCTGGACCTTCTCGATGGTCTCGGTCAGCAGGGCGACACCACGCAGGGCGAAGAACTCGCACTCCAGCGGCACGATCACCTTGTGAGCGGCTGTCAGCGCGTTGACCGTGAGCAGGCCGAGCGAGGGCTGACAGTCGATCACGACGTAGTCGTAGTCCGGCAGCAGCGGCTTCAGGGCGCGCTGCAGCGTCGACTCGCGGGCGACCTCGGAGACCAGCTGGACCTCGGCGGCCGACAGGTCGATGTTGGAGGGCAGCAGGTCCATGTTCGGGACCGCGGTCTTCAGGAGGACCTCGTCGGCCGACATGCCCCGCTCCATGAGCAGGTTGTAGACGGTGAGGTCGAGCTCCATCGGGTTGACGCCGAGACCGACCGACAGCGCGCCCTGCGGGTCGAAGTCCACGAGCAGCACACGCCGGCCGTACTCCGCGAGCGCGGCACCCAGGTTGATGGTCGACGTGGTCTTGCCCACGCCGCCCTTCTGGTTGCACATGGCGATGATCTTCGCGGGGCCGTGGTCGGTCAGCGGGCCCGGGATCGGGAAGTACGGCAGCGGGCGACCGGTCGGGCCGATGCGCTCGCGGCGCTGGCGGGCCGCGTCGGGCGCGAGCGTGGCCGCGTACTCCGGATCGGGCTCGTACTCGGCGTCGGGGTCGTAGAAGTGCCCGTCGGGCAGTTCGTCGTAGTCGGCGAACTGGCTGTGGGGCGCGCCACTTCCGTCGCCGGCCATGGCGTTCACGTGATGGCCATCCATGCTCTGGTGTGCTGTCCGCGTGGTCAGCGAACTCTGATGGGCTGCGAAGGTGCGCACCGCGACGGAGCCGACAGCCTCGAACCCCGCGGGACCCTGGTCCCTTACCGGCATTCCTGGTTGACCACCCCCGGGAGAAAATGTCGACTCATTCACAAGTCGTCTTACCTCCTTGGTGACCAGGAAACTTCTAGACAGGTCAGCGTGGCACCATGCCGACGGTTGGCGACTCTATGGCGTGTCGGGCGTTCGCAGCAACACAATCCGCCGGACCCGGCAGGATGTGTCGGCAATGAAACATCCCGCTGTCAAGGGCGTACGGCCGTCGCACGGCAGGTTTCACCGGTGCGCGAATCGGTCGAAGGGTTACGTTCGAGGCGAGTTGACCGAGCGTCGCAAAGTGACCATACACACACCCGGCCGGACCTTGTCGGGCAAGGTCCGGCCGGGTGTGCGTGATTGACTCGGCTTGTTGACGTATCGCCTTTACGAGAAGGTGCCTTAGTCACCGCCTCGGCGGAACGGCTCAGTCCAGCAGCGTGTCGAGCTCCACGTGCTCCAGGCCGAGCGCCTCGGCGACCTCGCGGTAAACGACCTTGCCGTCATGGGTGTTGAGGCCCTTGGCGAGCGCGGCGTCGCGGCGCAGCGCCTCGACCCAGCCGTTGTCCGCGAGCGACACGATGTACGGCAGGGTGGCGTTGGTGAGCGCGTAGGTGGAGGTGTTGGGCACCGCGCCGGGCATGTTGGCGACGCAGTAGAAGACCGACTCGTGGACCTTGAAGGTCGGCTCGGCGTGCGTGGTGGGGCGGGAGTCCTCGAAGCAGCCGCCCTGGTCGATCGCGATGTCGACAAGGACACTTCCCGGCTTCATACGGGAGACCAGCTCGTTGGTGACCAGCTTGGGGGCCTTGGCGCCCGGGATGAGCACGGCGCCGATCACCAGGTCGGCCTCCAGGCAGGCCTTCTCCAGCTCGAAGGCGTTGGAGACAACGGTCTGGATCTTGGTGCCGAAGACCTTGTCGGCCTCCTTGAGCTTGTTGATGTCCTTGTCGAGCAGGGTGACGTGGAAGCCCATGCCGATGGCGATCTGGGCCGCGTTCCAGCCGGACACGCCACCGCCGATGACGACGGCCTTGGCGGCCAGCACGCCCGGGACACCGCCGGGCAGCACACCGCGGCCGCCGTTGGCGCGCATCAGGTGGTAGGCGCCGACCTGCGGGGCGAGGCGGCCCGCGACCTCGGACATCGGGGCGAGCAGCGGCAGGGCGCGGTTCGGGAGCTCGACGGTCTCGTAGGCGATGGCCGTGGTGCCGGACTCCAGGAGGGCGTCGGTGCACTCCTTGGATGCGGCCAGGTGCAGGTAGGTGAAGAGGGTCTGGTCCTTGCGGAGCCGGTGGTACTCCTCCGCGACGGGCTCCTTGACCTTCAGCAGCAGGTCGGCGGTGGCCCACACCTCGTCGGCGGTGTCCAGGATCTGCGCACCGGCGGCGATGTACTCGTCGTCCGGGATCGACGAGCCGACACCGGCGCCGCGCTCGACGACGACCTGGTGGCCGTGGCGCACCAGCTCGTGCACGCCGGCCGGGGTGATGGCCACCCGGAACTCGTTGTTCTTGACCTCGCGGGGGATGCCGACCTTCACGTCGATCACGGTCCTTGGCTCAAAGGGTGTGGGGGCATAACAGCACATACCCGGCATGCGGGAACACACCAGGAGACACCGCAGGAGAACCGGCGGCAGAGCCAGTCTAATGAAGGTGTTCCGGCTGTCTAGCCTTTCATTGCATCAATCTTCGCCGAGCCCACTACGGATTTCGCAGGTGTTATTCCCCTGTTCCGGGCTGGAGTCCTGGTCGGGAGGCTCCTCAGCCAGCATGCGCTCGGCGGCGGAGCGGTGCAGGCTCGCGGCGGTGGAGTCGCCGAGGCGCTCCAGCGTGTCGGCGAGCCGCAGCTGGAGCGCGGCCTGAAGCCGGGCGTCCTCGGCGCGGCGCGCCCACTCCACGGCCTCCTGGCAGGTGCGCAGCGACTCCTCGGGCCGTCCGGCGTACTCCTGGACCCGGGCCAGCTCGCTCAACGCCCTTGCCTGCCCGGCCACATCGCCGTTCTTGCGGTGGCCGGAAACAGCCGCCCGCCAGGCCCGCGTCGCCTCGCCGTAGCGGCCCGCGTACGTGTGCGCGCCGGCGATCCGCCCGTAGAGCCGGGCGGCCTCGGCGCGCTCGTCGCGGGCGAGCCGCTGGGCGAGAGCGCGGCCGAACCAGTCGGCGGACCGGTCGTAGTCCCCGAGCTCCTGGTACGCGCCGCCTACGGATTCCATCGCGCGGCCGGTCGCATACGGGTCATTTGCTCTGCGTCCGGCCTCCAGCGCCGACCGGTAGCGCACCAGTGCGGCCGCCGTACGCCCGGTCTGCGCGTCCAGGTCGGCCAGGTTCAGCAGCGCGGCGGCCTGCTCGCGGGGCAGGTGGCGACGCTCGGCGACATCGAGGACGAGCCGGTGGATCCCGTACAGGTCGGGGGCGGCCGCCTGGGTGCCGAGGTGTGCCGCCATGGCCTTGACCAGCTGGGACATCAGCCGGCGGGCCAGGGTGTCGAGCTCGCCGTCGGCGACCGCCGCACGGGCCGCGGCGAGCAGGGCCGGGCGCCGGATGTGCAGCCAGTCGGCGGCGGCCCGGGGGGTGGGAAAACGCAGCTCGCGGGGCAGGACCTGGAGTTTCTCGCGGGCCTGCGGGTTGTCGGTCTCGGTGATCGCCCGGCAGGACTGCAGCAGCCGTACCGTGCGCTCCAGCATCCGGGCGCGGGCCAGCTGCAGTTCCCCGGCGCGTTCCTGCGCCTCGGCCAGCGCGCGGAGCAGGGGGTGGAGACAGCCGGGGACCTCGTACTGGGGCAGCGGGGAGTCCGCGGGGTGCAGCAGGCCGAGGCGGACCAGCTCGTCCAGGGTGGTGCGGGCGGCGTCGACCGAGCAGCCGGCGAGGGAGGAGGCGGTGTGCGGGTCGACCAGGCCGGCCGGAGCCAGAGAGAGAAGCCGCAGTATCCGGGCGGCCTGGCCGGGCAGGTCGTCGTGGACGAACCGGAAGACCCGGGCGAGGGCCGTGCCGTCCTCCGCGTCGGCGTGCAGACGTTTGGCGAGGTCGGAGACGGCCACCTGGGGGTGTGCCGCCAGCCAGCCGCCCGCCAGGGTGAGCGCGGCGGGCTGACCCTGGCACACCTCGGCCAGGGCCTCGGCGGACCGCGGGTCGACGGTGACACGGACCGAGCCGGTGTGCCGGGCGAGGAGCTCCACGGCCGACTTGTTGTCGAGGCCGCCCAGGGTGCACGGCCGGACGTCCGAGATCCCGGTGAGCGGGCCGCCGGAGACGGCGACGGCCAGGCAGTCGGGGGTGTCAGGGAGCAGCGCGTCGACGTGTTCGGAGCCGGGCGCGTCGTCGAGGAGGAGCAGCATGCGGCGCCCGGTGAGGGCGGTGCGCAGCGCGTGGGTGAGGTCGTCCTCGGCGGCACCCGCCGGGGTGGGCAGCCGCAGGGCGGTGAGCAGGTCGCGGGCGGTGCGCTCGACGGGGACGGGGGTGCCGTCCGGCTCGGCGAGGCGGGCGCGCAGCACCCCGTCGGGGTAGTCGGCGGCGACGCGCCGTACGAGTTCCTCGGCGAGGGCGGTGCGGCCGGAGCCGGGTCTGCCCGCGATGAGCAGGACTCGGGCGCGGGGGACCTTGCGGCCGGCGATGGTGTCCAGGCCCGCGCGCTCGATGTCGGCGCGCAGTTCTTTCAACTCTCTTGTACGGCCCAGGAATTGGTCGTCCGTGGCCGCGGGCGCCGACAGTCGTGCGCCGCCTGTGTCCACCGCCTGATCCGTCACGGGCCACACTCCCGTCCCACCGCACACGCATGCCCGCCGGGACTCCGGTTCGGGCGTTTCGGCTCAATCGCGTCGAGCCTAGTTCACGTGCACGGACGTTCCGGGTGGGCCACGGCGGGCACATCGCCCGATCGGATCAGGCGATGGTCACACCGGACCGCCTGATGGGGGGCTCAGGACTCGAAGGGGCGGGCCGGCCAGGGCGCGTCGGCCGGGCGCAGCGCGTCGAGGCCGTCGCCGGTGCGGGCGGCGACCACGGAGAGGACGCCCGTCACGAGACAGTTGTTGTGCACATCGCCGGCGAGCGCCAGGCGCACCAGTTCGTCGACCGGCACGCGCGCGTACTCCAGGTCGGTCTCCTCGTGCTCCGCCTCGAAGCGCTCCCCCTCGGCCTCGGACAGATCACGGGCGAGGAAGATCCGTACGGCCTCGTCGCAGCCGCCGGGGGTGGTGTAGAGGTCGATCAGCACCCGCCAGTCCTCGGCCTTGACGTGCGCCTCCTCGTACAGCTCGCGCTGGGCCGCGTGCAGCGGGTTCTCACCGGGGATGTCGAGCAGCCCGGCCGGGATCTCCCAGAGCTTGTGCCGGACCGGGTGCCGGTACTGGCGGATGAGCAGCACGCGGTCCTCCTCGTCCAGGGCGAGGACGGCGACCGAGCCGGGGTGGACCTGGTAGTCGCGGCGGACCACCGAGCCGTCGGGCATGACCACCTCGTCCGTGCGGACGGAGGTCTTGTTGCCCACGAAGGGGGTCTCCGTCGCCCGGATCTCCCACTCCTCGGGGGTGTCCTTGATCGTCATGCCCTGCCCTTCCACACACGCCTTTAAAAGACCGGCCAAGAAGACCGGCCGGATGAAACCGGGGTGCCCAGCCTTTGAAGGTATGCACCCCGGCCACCGTACAACTGGTGTGTCACTTCGAATTCGTCTGCTCGACCTCGCCCTGCTGACGCTCGACCGCGGCCTTCACCAGGCCCGCGAACAGCGGGTGCGGGCGGGTCGGGCGGGAGCGCAGCTCCGGGTGGGCCTGGGTGGCGACCAGGTAGGGGTGGACGTCTCGCGGGTACTCGACGTACTCGACGAGCTTGCCGTCCGGGGAGGTGCCGGAGAACAGGATTCCGGCCTTCTTCTCCAGCTCGGCGCGGTAGGCGTTGTTGACCTCGTAGCGGTGGCGGTGCCGCTCCTCGACGTACTCCTTGCCGTCGTACACCTCGCGCACGATGGAGCCCTCGGCCAGCTTGGCCGGGTACATGCCCAGGCGCATGGTGCCGCCCATGTCGCCCTCGCCGGCGACGATGTCCAGCTGTTCGGCCATGGTGGAGATGACCGGGTGGCCGGTGGCGGAGTCGAACTCGGTGGAGTTTGCGTCCGGGATGTCGGCCAGGTTGCGCGCGGCCTCGATCACGATGCACTGCAGGCCCAGGCAGAGGCCGAGCAGCGGGATCTTGTGCTCGCGGGCGTAGCGGATGGCGCCGACCTTGCCGAGCACACCGCGGTCGCCGAAGCCGCCGGGGATGCAGATGCCGTCGACGTCGGCGAGCTGCGCGGCCGCGCCGGCCGGGGTTCTGCAGTCGTCGGAGGTGACCCACTTGATCTTCACGCGGGCCTTGTTGGCGAAGCCGCCGGCGCGCAGCGCCTCGGTGACCGAGAGGTAGGCGTCGGGCAGGTCGATGTACTTGCCGACGAGCGCGAGGGTGATCTCGTGGTCGGGGTTATGGACGCGGTCGAGCAGGTCGTCCCAGGTCCGCCAGTCCACATCGCGGAACGGCAGGTCCAGCCTGCGGACGACATAGGCGTCCAGGCCCTCGGTGTGCACCGTCTTCGGGATGTCGTAGATCGAGCGGGCGTCGGGGCAGGCCACCACGGCGGCCTCGTCGACGTCGCACATCAGCGAGATCTTGCGTTTGATGGCGGTGGGGACCTCACGGTCGCAGCGCAGCACGATCGCGTCCGGCTGGATACCGATGTTGCGCAGGGCGGCCACGGAGTGCTGGGTGGGCTTGGTCTTCAGCTCGCCGGACGGGCCGATGTACGGAAGGAGCGAGATGTGGACCACGAAGACGTTGTCCCGGCCGACCTCGTGGCGGACCTGGCGGACGGTCTCCAGGAAGGGCAGCGACTCGATGTCGCCGACCGTGCCCCCGACCTCGGTGATCACGACGTCCACCTCGTCGGTGGCCATCCGGCGGATGCGGTGCTTGATCTCGTTGGTGATGTGCGGGATGACCTGGACGGTGTCGCCCAGGTACTCGCCACGCCGCTCCTTGGCGATCACCGTCGAATAGACCTGACCGGTGGTGACATTGGCGGAGCCGTCCAGGTCGCGGTCGAGGAAACGCTCGTAGTGGCCGATGTCCAGGTCGGTCTCGGCGCCGTCGTTGGTGACGAACACCTCACCGTGCTGGAAGGGGTTCATCGTGCCCGGATCGACGTTCAGGTACGGATCGAGCTTCTGCATCACGACGCGCAGGCCGCGGGCCTTGAGCAGCATGCCCAGACTGGAGGCGGTGAGGCCCTTGCCGAGCGAGGAGGCGACACCCCCGGTGACGAAGATGTGCTTGGTCGTCGTAGATTTCGGCGGCATGGCCAAGAGGGGGCTCCCGTGGTCGCGATCTGTCGTGCGGTACGGCCGCCCTCCGGGAGATTCCGGGGGTGCCGTCGCTGCGGTTCGGGGGTTTCGTGCCCACCGGTCCACGGGCTACCAGGGTATCAGCGCCGCGGAGAGATGGCTTCCGGCCACGCTCCGTACACACATCGGCACAGACGTGGAGCCTGGCTTACCGGGTTTTCACCCGGGGCTCACCCATTCGGACCACATAGGTTGCCCGGAGCGGCACGCAGATCATCTACGTGCGTCGTATCCTGCTCGGACACTCGCTGCCGAGCCCGGCCGGAAAACACGGCACACCCCCGCCCGTCACTCCCGGAACAACGAGAGCTTGGCAGTTCGTTGAGCTATGACTGTCGTTTTGCCTCAGGGCGCGGCGGGCTGCTTTGCTTCACCGCTCAACGACGCACAACAACGACCCCTTGACCGCACTAGCGACAGCCCCCTGCCTTCCATGGGGGGTGACGTGGCCGTTCGACTGGAGTTGCACGTGGCCGGGCGCATCGAAGACTACGCACTCATCGGAGACATGCAGACCGCCGCATTGGTCTGCCGGGACGGCACAGTGGACTGGCTGTGCCTGCCCCGCTTCGACTCGCATGCCATCTTCGCCGGTCTGCTGGGCACCGAGGAACACGGCTTCTGGCGGCTCGGCCCGGCCCACGCGGCCGACTCCCAGCCGCCGACCGCGGCCCGCCGCACCTACCGCGGCGACTCGCTGATCCTGGAGTCGGAGTGGGACACCCCGCGCGGCACGGTCCGGGTCATCGACTTCATGCCCCCGCGTGACGGCGCACCCCAGCTGATCCGCATCGTCGAGGGCGTCACCGGCCGGGTGCCGATGCGCTCGGCGCTGCGGATGCGGTTCTCCTACGGCCGTGTCGTGCCCTGGGTGCACAAACACGAGGGCCGGACGGTGGCGGTGGCCGGACCAGACTCCGTGTGGTTCGACACAGAGGCCGAGACCTACGGAAAGTCCCTGACGACGTACGCGGACTTCACCGTCGCCCCCGGGGACCGGATCGCGTTCACCATCTCCTGGGAGCCCTCGCACAAGCAGCCGCCGCCGCTGCCGGAGCCCGAGCAGTCGCTGGAGGCGACCGAGGAGTTCTGGCGCGACTGGGTCGAGCACTGCACGTACCACGGCCCGTACCGGGAGGCGGTGGTCCGCTCGCTGATCACGCTGAAGGCGCTGACGTACGCCCCCACGGGCGGCATCGTCGCCGCGCCCACCACCTCCCTCCCGGAGGACATCGGCGGCGTCCGCAACTGGGACTACCGCTACACCTGGCTGCGCGACGCGGCCATCACCCTCTCCTCGTTGCTGCGCACCGGTTACCGCGAGGAGGCCCGCGCCTGGCGCGAGTGGCTGCTGCGCGCGGTGGCCGGCGACCCGGAGAACCTGCAGATCATGTACGGCATCGCGGGCGAGCGCGAGCTGGGCGAGGCCGAACTGGACTGGCTGCCCGGCTACGAGAACTCCACCCCGGTCCGGGTCGGCAACGGCGCGGCGCACCAGCTTCAGCTGGACGTCTACGGCGAGGTCACCGAGGCCCTGCACCTGGCCCACATGACCGGCCTCGCGCGCAACGACTACGCCTCCCTCCTCCAGCTGAAGCTCATCCGCTACCTGGAGGACCACTGGGACGAGCCGGACGAGGGCATCTGGGAGGTGCGCGGTCCGCGCCGGCACTTCGTGCACTCCAAGGTGATGGCCTGGGTCGCGGTGGACCGCACCATCAAGCTGATCGAGTCCGGGGACGCGGACGGCCCGCTGGAGCGCTGGAAGGAACTGCGCGACGACATCCACCGGGACGTCTGCGAGCGGGGCTACGACAAGGAGCGGAACACCTTCACGCAGTCGTACGGCTCCCAGGAGCTGGACGCCTCGCTGCTGCTGATCCCGCAGATGGGCTTCCTGCCGCCCGACGACAAGCGGGTCATCGGCACCATCGAGGCGATCCAGCGCGAGCTGTCCACGCCGGACGGCTTCATCCTGCGCTACCCGACCGAGGGCGAGAACAAGGGCGTCGACGGCCTGCCCGGTGACGAGGGGGCCTTCCTGGCCTGCTCGTTCTGGATGGCCGACGACCTCGCGATGATCGGCCGCGTCGACGAGGCCCGCAAGCTGTTCGAGAAGCTCCTCGGGCTGCGCAACGACCTCGGGCTGCTCGCCGAGGAGTGGGACCCGCGCCTGAAGCGCCAGGTGGGCAACTTCCCGCAGGCGTTCAGCCATGTGCCGCTGATCGACACGGCGCTGCGGCTGACCGCTTCCGGAGCGTACGGGGGGTAAGAGCCGCCGTCGGACGTCTGCCGGTCCGTTTCGGCTGGTTGGGCCGCTCCCGCCTAGGCTGGGAGGAACTGATCCCCCTTTCCGGAAAGGGGCGGCCATGGCTTTCCGGTCGAAGGCCCACACGGCCCTCGCCGCACTCCGTGAGGATCTGGTCGGCGAGGTGTTCGCGCCGGGAGACGCCGGTTACGACGAGGCCCGTGCCGTCTTCAACGCCATGATCGACCGGCGGCCGGCCGTGATCGCCCAATGCGCGAACGACGCCGACGTGGTCCGCGCGGTGCGGTTCGGCCGGGATCTGGACCTGGCGATCGCGGTGCGCGGCGGCGGCCACAGCGTGGCAGGGTCGGCGAGCGGCGACGGCGCGCTCGTGGTCGACCTGCGCCGGATGCACGCGGTGACCGTCGACCCGGCGGCGGAGGCGGTACGGATACAGGGTGGCGCCACGATGAGCGATCTGGACCGGGCGACCGAGCCGCACGGCCTCGCCACCACCGGCGGCCGGGTCTCCACCACCGGCGTCGGCGGCTTCGTGCTGGGCGGCGGCTCGGGCTGGCTGGACCGCGCCTTCGGCCTGGCCGTCGACAACCTGCTCGGCGTCGAGCTGGTCACCGCCGGCGGCGAGCGCGTCCACGCCAACGCCGACGAGAACCCGGAGCTGTTCTGGGCCCTGCACGGCGGCGGCGGGAACTTCGGCGTCGCCATCGCGCTCATCCTCGAACTCCATGAACTGCCGGTGTTCTCCCTCGCGCTGCTGCTGTACCTGCCGGAGTCGGGCCCGGACGCGGTGCGCACCTTCCGCGAGGTGATCCGCACCGGCCCCGACGAGGCGGGCGGCGCGGTGCTGTACCTCACCGGCCCGCCGCTGCCTTTCGTACCGGAGCACCTGGTGGGCAAGCCGGTGTGCGCCGCCGTGGTGACCTACGCCGGCGGCGACGAGGACCTGCGGAAGATCGCCGAGCCGATGCTGGCGCTGCCGCACGAGGCCGAAGTGGTCGGTCCGATGCCGTACACCGAGGTGCAGCGCCTGCTCGACCTGCCGGCCGGGCTGCGGAACTACTGGTCGGCCGAGTATCTCGCCGCGCTGCCCGACGAGGCGGTGGACGCCTACTGCGCCGGCGCGGACGGCATGCCGGTGCCGACCGGCACCCAGCACGTGCTGTTCCCGCAGGGCGGCGCGATCGCGGCCGGGCCCGCCGAGTACCCGGTGCCGTACCGGGGTGCGTCCTGGGCCGTGCACCCCTTCGGTATCTGGGCGGAGCCATCCGACGACGAACGGGCGGTCGCCTGGGTGCGGGGCGTCCGTGCCGGCGTCCGGCCCTGGTCCACCGGCGCGGTCTATCTCAACTTCATCGGCGACGAGGGCCCCGACCGGGTGCGGGCCGGCCTGGGCACGGCGAACGCGCTGCGGCTCGGCAAGGTGAAACGGACCTGGGACCCCGACAACGTCTTCCGCTTCAACCACAACATCAAACCGCTCTAGCAGAAGGTGCCGCGAGGACGTTCGCCCAGGTAGCGTCCGCCCCATGGACAGCGGTACGGGCAGCGGATTCGACACCCAGGGCGGGATCACCGTGCAGCGGGCGCTGGAACTGCCCGGGCTGCGCAGCGGGCTCCCGGAGACCGTGGCGGGCGCCGACCGGCTGGGCCGGACCGTGCGCTGGGTGCACGCGGGCGAGGTGCCGAACATCGCATCTCTGCTGAAGGGCGGCGAACTGCTGCTCACCACCGGCTACGGCCTGGGCACCCGCCCGGCCGAGCAGCGGGCGTTCGTGCGTACGCTCGCCGAGCGGGGCATCGCCGCCCTGGTGGTGGAGCTGGGCCCGCGGTTCTCCCGGCTGCCCGCCACCCTGGTCGACACCGCTCGGGCGACCGGGCTCCCGCTGGTGCAACTGCACCGCGAGGTGCCGTTCGTCGCGGTGACGGAGGAGATCCACACCGAGATCGTCAACCACCACTACGCGCTCCTCCAGCGTGCCGAGGAGGTGCACCGCCGCTGCACCGAGGCCCTGCTGGGCGGCGGCGGGGTCCCCCAGGTCCTCGCGATCCTCGCCGACTTCAGCGGCAACCCGGTCTTCCTGGAGACCACCGACGGCCAGCTGCTGTACGCCGCCGGGCCGGGGCCCGAGGGCGCGGATCCGCTCCAGGTGTGGGAGGGGCTGCGCGGCCAGCACAAGGACGCGCCGCCGGCCGGGGCGGTCCTGGTGGACGTGCCGGGCGGCGGACCCGGAGCGAGCTCGGTCCGCGCCCGGCTGGTCCTGCTCCCGGTCCGCGCACCGCTCGCCCCCGTGCATCGCATCGCCGCCGACCGGGCCGCCGGCGTCCTGGCCGTCGTCCTGATGCAGGCCCGCCAGGAGGAGGAGCTGGCGGCCCGCGGCCGCGGCGATTTCCTGACCGACCTCGCCGAAGGGCGCATCACCGCTCAGGACGCGCCGGCCCAGGCCCGCGTCCTCGGCTTCAAGCCCGGCTCCAGCCCACTGCTGCCGGTGGTCATGCGGGTCGGCGACTCCCTTCCCCCGGGCGGTGGCTGGGCGGTGCTGGCCCGGGCGGTCGGCGAAGAGCTGGCGGCCGTGGGCGCGCCCGTCCTGCTGGGCGTACGACCGGTCGAGGGCCGCGTCCCCCTCCTGCTGGGCCTGCGCTCGGAGGCGGAGCGGACGACGGTCGCCGACCGGGTCGCGGCGGCGCTGCGGGCGGGAGTGGAGCGCGCCGGGATGCGGCGCCCGGGGGCCGCTCCCCCTGTCGTGGTGGTCGGGGTGGCCGGTGGCTGGGCTGCCGCCTCGGCGGGCCTGCGGCACGCGGCCGAGACGGCGACAGCGGCCCAGGGCCTATCCGACCGCCCCTGGTACGACGCCCGCCGCCTCGACATCGACCTGCTTCTGTGGCGGCTGCGCGACCACCCCGACCTGGCTGCCTTCGTCGACCGCGCGATCGGTCCGCTCAGGGACCACGACAACCGCTCCAGGCCGCCCCTGCTGCCCACCCTGGAGACCTACCTGGCGCACGCGGGCCGCAAGGCGGAGACGGCCCGTGAACTCCACCTCAACCGGCAGACCCTCTACAACCGCCTCGCCCGCATCGGCGATTTGCTGGGCACGGACCTCGACGACCCGCAGGTGGTGCTGGCGTTGAGCCTCGCACTCCGGGCCCGCCGGCACGTCCCCTAGGGCCCTGTCGTTTGGATCAGGCCGCAGGTCAGTGGCGGTGCGGTTCGATGCCGGGGAGCGGGGGCCGGTGCGTGTGGCTGCAAGGCGGAGGAGGCGTGGACAATCAGCCGCTTCCGCGGCGGGCGACGCGGTGGGGGCACCCCCGGCCGAAGGCTGGGGGACCTCGGCGACCGACGACAACGCGGCAGATGCGCGTGCCAGGGCCCGCGACGCTGGCATGATCCAGACGACACCCCCTAGGCGCTACGGCAGCGGCCTGGGCTGGGTCAACTCGTCGTACACGCTGAGCACTTGGGTCACGGTCTCGTCCTCCGTCGGCCAGCTCGCCGCCTGCCGGGCACCCTTCTCACGCAGTTCCTCGCAGCGCTCGGGGTCGCGGAGCAGTCGTACGACGGTGTCGGCGAGGGCGGTCGCGTCGCCGTACGGGACGAGTTCAGCGGCGTCGCCGACCAGGTCCGGGATACCGCCGACGGCGGTTGCGACGAGGGGCACGCGCGCGTGCAGGGCCTCCTGGGCGAGGACCGAACGCGACTCCCAACTGCTGGGCAGCAGTGCCAGATCGGCTGCGGCGAGCAGTTCGGCGACGTCGTCGCGGCGGCCGGCGAGCCGGGCGGGCAGATCCTCGTCCTCGATCCGCCGCTGCAGCACCGTACGCAGCGGCCCCTCCCCCGCGATGACGAGCAGCGGTACCGGGTCGAGCCGGCACCAGGCACGCGCAGCGTCCAGCAGCACGTCATAGCCGCGGTGCCGGTCGAGGGAGCCGACGGCGATGAGCAACGGCCGCCCCATGGCGCCCAGCTCGGCCCGTACCTTGGGCCGCAGCCGCTCCGCCCCCTCCTGCTCCACGGGCCGCCGCAGGCCGGGCAGCGCCACGGCGGCGAGCCGCGCGTCGCGGGCGCCGGTCCGGCGGGCCCGGTCCACCAGGTCGGAGGTCGTTCCCAGCACCACGGCGGCCGCCCGCACCACCCGCCGCTCCAGCATCCGCAGCAGATGCGCCCGGGCGCCCTCGGCCTCCGCCCGGTTGTGCCAGGTGACGATGAGCGGGGTACGGCGGCCGCTCAGCGCCAGCGCGGCGCGGAAGGAGGCGTGCAGACCGTGCGCGTGCACCAGGTCGGCGTCGGTACAGGCGGCACGCAGCGCGGCCACCGACCCCGGATCACTGCTGCGCGGCACATGGACATGGTCGGCGCCCACGCCGGAGAAGTCGTAGGCGCGGTCGGCCTCGACGGGGGCGCACACCGTGACCCGCACGCCCCGCGCGACAAGACCGGCGGCGAGCGAGCGCACGTGCGCACTGCTGCCGGCGTTGCCACCGCCGAGCACCTGCACGGTGCGCAGCGGCGACTGACCGTGCGATGCGTTGCTGCTCACGGGGCTCACGCAGCCGGGCTCCTGGTTCGGCGTCGGGGCGGTCACGAGGATACGTACAGAAGGTATCGGGCCGAGGGGAACACTGCGGAGCTCCAGGGAGGGGCATACCGGGGCGGGGCGGGGCATGCGCCGGAGTGTGTCACCCGTGAGAGTGACAGTACGGGATGCCGAGGGGGGCGCGGGTGTGTGCTCGCGTGCACAGCCACGCGCCCCCGGAGGGGCTGCTCAGGCGTCCGCTCTCGCGGTGGCGAGCAGTTCCTCCGCGTGCGCCCGTGCCGTTTGCGAGTCCTCCTGGCCGGCGAGCATGCGAGAGAGTTCCCGAACCCTTTCCTCGCCCTCCAGGACCTTCACGCCCGAGCGCGTGACCGAGCCGTCGTTCGTCTTCTCGACCAGCAACTGCCGGTCGGCGAACGCGGCGACCTGGGGGAGGTGCGTGACCACGACCACCTGGGCCGACTTGGCGAGCTTGGCCAGACGACGGCCGATCTCGACCGCCGCCTTGCCGCCGACACCCGCGTCGACCTCGTCGAAGAGGTAGGTCGGGACCGGGTCGGTGCCCGCGAAGACGACCTCCACCGCGAGCATCACCCGGGACAGCTCACCGCCGGAGGCGCCCTTGGCGATCGGCCGGGGCGGGGCGCCGGGGTGCGGAGCGAGGAGCAGTTCGACCTCGTCGGCGCCCGAGGGGCCGTACGCCACCGTCCGGCCGCCGACTTCGACGCCCTCCGGGTCCTCGGTCTGCCGGATCGCGAAGGACACGCGCGCGTGCGGCATCGCGAGGGAGCCCAGCTCGGCGGTGACGGCGGCCGCGAAGCGCTCGGCGGCCTCCGTGCGCGCGTCGGTCAACGCCTGGGCGAGACCGCTCAGTTCGGTGCGGAGCGCGTCCCGTTCGGCGGTCAGCTCGTCGATCCGCTCGTCGTCGCCGTCGAGTTCGGTCAGCCGCGCGGCGCCCTGTTCGGCCCACGCCAGCACCGCGCTGACGTCCTCGCCGTATTTACGGGTGAGCGCGGTGAGCGCGGCGCGCCGCTCCTCCACGGCCGCGAGCCGCAAGGGGTCGGCGTCCAGGTCGTCGGCGTACCCGGCGAGTTCGCCCGCCACATCGCCGAGCAGGATACCGACCTCGCCGATCCGGTCGGCGAGCGCGGCCAGCGCCGGGTCGTGCGACCGTACGGCCTCCAGGGCCCGGTGGGCGCCCGCGACGAGGGTGGCCGCGTCGATGCCCTCGGGGTCCTCGGGGTTGCCCGCGAGCGCCGAGTGCGCGGCGGTCGCGGCGGACGACAGCGCCTCGGCGTGCCCGAGCCGCTCCGCCTCCTCGGCGAGCTCGACGTCCTCGCCGGCCCGCGGCTCCACGCCCGCGATCTCGTCGAGGCCGTAGCGCAGCATGTCGGCTTCCTGGGCCCGTTCACGCGCGCGCGTGATGATCTCCTCCAGCTCGGCCGCCACGGCCCGCAGCCGCCGGTACGCCTCGCCGTACTTGGCGAGCGGTACGGCGACCCCGTCGCCCGCGTACCGGTCGAGGGCCTGCCGCTGCCGGGACAGTTTCAGCAGGCCCTGCTGGTCGGTCTGCCCGTGCACGGCCACCAGGTCGTCGGCGAGTTCGGCGAGCAGCCCCACGGGCACGCTGCGCCCGCCCAGGTGCGCCCGGGAGCGCCCCTCGGCGGAAACGGTACGGCTGATCAGCAGCGCCCCGTCGTCCAGCTCGGCCCCGGCCTCCTCGGCCCGTACGACCGCGGAGGTACCCGGGGGTACGGTGAGCCGCCCCTCGACGACCGCCTTCTCGGAGCCGATCCGCACGAGCGCGGGATCGGCACGTCCGCCGAGCAGCAGCCCCAGGCTGGTGACCACCATGGTCTTGCCCGCACCGGTCTCACCGGTGACGGCGGTGAACCCCGGCGACAACTCGACGACGGCGTCGTCGATGACTCCGAGCGACCGTATCCGCATTTCTTCCAGCACGGTGAAGACCTTACGAGGTCCGGCCAGCGAAGTGCGAGGGCCCCTGTCACCCGGGGGAGTGGAGAAACAGGGGGGCGCCGGGCTGAGTCCACATGTACGGCTCCGCCGCGCCGGCCCGACCAGCCGGCGCGGCGCCCTCTGACCCGGGCGAGCGGAGAGACCCAGGGGCGCGGGGAACTGCGCGACAAGCCCCCACGCACCCGCCCCCCGACGCACCGACGCACCGACGCACCGACGCACCGACGCACCGACGCACCGACGCACCGAAAGCAAACCCCCGCGAACCGCTAGTGCGGCGCCCCCCGCCACCCGGAGACCGGCAACGCGAACTTCGCCACCAGCCGATCTGTGAACGACGCATGATGCAACCGGGCCAGCCGCACCGGCACAGCCCCCCGCCGCACCTCGACCCTCGCCCCCGGCGGCAACTCGACCGTCCGCCGGCCGTCGCACCACAGCACCCCCGGCTGGATGTGCGGCAGCACCTCCACCGCGAGCACCGAATTCGGCGAGGTCACCAACGGCCTCGCGAACAGCGCGTGCGCGCTGATCGGCACCATCAGCAGCGCCTCGACCTCCGGCCACACCACGGGGCCACCGGCCGAGAACGCGTACGCCGTGGAACCGGTCGGCGTCGACAGCACGATCCCGTCGCAGCCGAACCCCGTCACCGGCCGCCCGTCGATCTCCAGCACCACTTCGAGGAGCTTCTCGGCGCCGGCCTTCTGCACCGCCGCCTCGTTCAGCGCCCAGTCGGTGTGCACGATGTCCCCGTTGCGGTGCACGACGACGTCGACGGTCATCCGCTCCTCGACCTCGTACGCCTTGCTCACCACCCGGTCGACGACCTTGTCGAGGTCGTCCCGCTCGGCCTCCGCGAGGAACCCGACGCTGCCGAGGTTGACGCCCAGCATCGGCACCCCGGAGGCGCGTGCGAACTCGGCGCCGCGCAGCAGCGTCCCGTCACCGCCGAGGACGATCAGCAGCTCGCAGCCGTCGAGGCTGTGCGGCGACGCCTCCTCGACGAGCTCGACCTCCTCGGGAAGAGGCAGGTCACGTGCCTCGTACTCCAGGACCCGTACGCCGACTCCGGCCGCCAGCAGTCCCTTGACGACGAGTTCGGCGCTGCGGATCGCCGCGGGCCGCCCGGTGTGGGCCAGCAGGAAAACAGTACGAGCTCGGTTCTGTGTCAACGCGGCCCCTCCACGACTGCACGGTCAACATCGGCCGGGTCAAGTTCGGGTGCGCCGGCCCGCAGCCACAGAAAGTACTCGACGTTGCCGGACGGCCCGGGCAGCGGACTGGCGGTGACACCGTTCACCCCGAGCCCGAGCTCCCACGCCTTGTCGGCAACCCCCCGCACGGCCTCCGCCCGCAGCTGCGGGCTTCGTACGACTCCCCCGCTGCCCAGTCGGTCCTTGCCCACCTCGAACTGGGGCTTGACCATCATCACCAGGTCGGCGTCCGGCTTCACGCACCGCGCCAGGGCCGGCAGCACCAGCCCGAGCGGGATGAAGGACAGATCACCCACGACAAGATCCACAGGCTCCCCATCGATAGCTTCAAGCGTCAACTCGCGTACGTTCGTACGGTCCTTGACGGTGACGCGTTCATCGCTCTGCAGCGACCAGGCGAGTTGGCCGTATCCGACGTCGACGGCGACGACACGGGTGGCGCCCGCCCGCAGCAGCACATCGGTGAAACCTCCGGTGGACGCGCCGGCGTCCAGCGCCCGCCGCCCCTCGACCACGAGCCCCCGCGGTACGAACGCCGCCAGCGCGCCGGCCAGCTTGTGCCCGCCCCGGGACACGTACTCGGGGTCGCTGTCGTCGGACTGCACCACGATGGCCGCGGCGGTCTCCACCTGTGTGGCCGGCTTGGTCGCGAGGGTCTTGCCGACGGAGACCCGCCCGGCGGCGATCAGCTGGCTGGCGTGCTCGCGCGAGCGCGCCAGCTTCCGGCGGACCAGCTCCGCGTCCAGACGGCGACGTGCGACTCCTGCCACGTTCGGTTCAGCTCCTGCTCTGGTGGTACGGACTAGAAGGTGTGGCCCGAAGGGCCTCGTTGAGGGGTGCTGGTCGGGTGGGCGGGCGACGGCGCCCTGTCGCCGTACGGCGGTGCGGGCGCCGGAGGCCCGGGGCGGGCGTCGAGCGCGGTGAGCGCGTCGCGCAGTCCCCGATGTACATCCTCGTACACCTCCGGATGCCCGTCCGTGGCGAGGTGGTCGGCGTCGCCCAGCCGGCCGAGCTGGGCGTCGACCTCGGCGTTGCCGGTGGGGGTGCGGGGGACGTTCAGCGGGGCGGGGGCGGCGGGGTCGTACTCGGGCTCGGCCGGTACCGCTTCCGCCGTCTCCGCCACCCGGCCCTCGGGCACAGAGTCGGTCATGCCCCGACGCTACCTCGAACCGCTGGGGTACCGTCGAGCGCGATGGCCACGATCGAGGAGTGCCGAGCCGCACTCGACAAGCTCTCCCACTCCATGGGCGGCGCCGAGGGCGGCGTCCGCGCGGCCGCCGCCATGGACCGCACCGTGAGCTGCCACATCACCGACTTGGACGTCACCTTCGCCGGCCGGCTCACCGGTGGCCGGATCGAGGTGGAGGAGACGTTTCCCGGGCCGCCGCGGGAGAAGGCGCAGATCGGGCTGGCCATGGCCGGCGACGACCTGGTGGCCCTGGTCGACGGCGAGCTGAACTTCGCCGGGGCCTGGGGGTCCGGCCGGGTGAAGCTGGACGCGAACCTGCTGGACCTGTTCCGGCTCAGGAAGTTGCTGTGACCCGTGCCTTCCGGGCCGCCGGCACCACCAGCGGGGTTCCCGTCTCCGGGTCGTCGATGATCTGGCAGCGCAGACCGAAGACCTCCTCGACCAGTTCCGCGGTGACGATGTCGTTCGGCGCGCCCTCAGCGATGGCCTCGCCGCCTCGCAGGGCGATGAGGTGGGTGGCGTACCGGGCCGCGTGGTTGAGGTCGTGCAGCACGGCGACCAGCGTGCGCCCCTGCTCCTCGTGCAGTTCGGCGCACAGGTCGAGGACGTCGATCTGGTGCTGGATGTCCAGGTAGGTGGTCGGCTCGTCGAGGAGCAGCAGCGGGGTCTGCTGGGCGAGCGCCATGGCGATCCACACCCGCTGCCGCTGACCGCCGGACAGCTCGTCGACGTACCGGTCGGCGAGTTCGGCGACACCCGTACGGGCCATCGACTCCTGGACGACCCGCTCGTCCTCGGCGGACCACTGGCGCAGCAGGCCCTGGTGCGGGTAGCGGCCGCGGCCGACCAGGTCGCCGACGGTGATGCCGTCTGGCGCGATGGACGACTGGGGCAGCAGGCCGAGGGTGCGGGCGACCTTCTTCGCCGGCATGGACTGGATGACCTGGCCGTCGAGCAGCACCCGGCCCCGGGTGGGCTTGAGCATCCGGGACAGCGCGCGCAGGAGCGTCGACTTGCCGCAGGCGTTGGGGCCCACGATCACCGTGAAGGAGTTGTCGGGGATCTCCACCGACAGCTGCTCGGCGATGACGCGCTGGTCGTAGGCGAGAGTGACGCTCTCGGCGGACAGGCGGTTCACGGGGCTCCTCTTGCTCTCTGACTGGGGGTTCTCGCTCATGTCCGGCTCGCCTCGGCTGCTCATGTCCGGCCCGCCCCGCGTGCTCATATCCGGCCCGCCTTGCGTTCGGTGACAAGGAGCCACAGCAGGTAGACCCCGCCCAGGACACCGGTGACCACGCCCACGGGCAGCTGGTCGGCGCCGAAGGCGCGCTGCGAGGCCCAGTCAGCGGTGACCAGCAGGGTGGCGCCCATGCAGAGGGAGGGCAGCAGATTGGGGCCGGGCGAGCGGGTGAGACGGCGGGCGAGCTGCGGGGCGGTGAGCGCGACGAAGCTGACCGGGCCCGCGGCGGCGGTGGCGGCCGCGGTCAGCAGGACGGCCGACACCATCAGCAGCAGCCGTACCCGCTCCACCCGCACCCCGAGGGCGTTCGACACGTCGTCGCCCATCTCCATCATCCTGAGGCCGCGCGCGTTGGCGAGGGCCAGCGGGACGAGGACCGCGCACAGCGCGAGCAGCGGCCAGACCTGGCTCCAGTCGCGGCCGTTGAGGGAGCCGGTCATCCAGACGACCGCGCGGGTCGCGTCGACGAAGTCGGCCTTGGTGAGCAGATAGCCGTTCACCGCGGTGACGATCGCGGAGACACCGATACCGACCAGGACCAGCCGGTAGCCGTGCACGCCCTGCTTCCAGGCGAGCAGATAGATGGCGAGGCCGGTCAGCAGACCGCCGATCAGCGCGCCGGCCGTGACCTGGGTGGCACTCCCGGACATCAGCACGATGACGACGAGCGCGCCGGACGTCGAGCCCTGGGAGAGACCGAGGACGTCCGGGCTGCCGAGCGGGTTGCGGGAGATGGACTGGAACAGCGCGCCGCCGAGGCCGAGCGAGGCGCCGACCAGCAGGCCGACCAGAACGCGTGGCAGCCGCAGTTCGTTGACGATGAAGTCCTGGCCCGCGGTGCCGTCGCCGGCCAGCGTCTTCACCACGTCGCCGAAGGAGATCGGGAAGTCGCCGGTGCCGATCAGCACGACACTCGCGGCGCACGCGGCCAGCAGCAGCGCGGTCACGACGATCAGCGCGCGCAGGTCCGTCCGCAGGGAGAGCCCGCCGGGGGTGCGCAGGGAACGCGTGTTCTTCACAGCGGTGGTCTTCACAACGGTGGTCTTCACAGCGGTGGTCTTCACAGCTGGGCCGTCCTTCGCCGTCGTACGAGAAGAATGAAGACCGGTCCGCCGATGATCGCGGTGACGATGCCCACCTGGAGCTCCGAGGGGCGGGCCACCACCCGGCCGATGACATCGGCGCCGAGCAGCAGCACGGGCGACAGGATCGTCGCGTACGGCAGGATCCAGCGCAGGTCGGGGCCGGTGAAGGAGCGCACGGCATGCGGGACCATCAGGCCGACGAACGCGATCGGGCCGCAGGCGGCGGTGGCCGCGCCGCACAGCACGGTGGCGGCGAGCATGGAGAGCGCCCGCGTGCGGCCGAGGTTGGCACCGAGGGCGCGTGCGGTGTCGTCGCCCATCGCCACCGCGTTCAGCGGCCGGGCGAGGCCGAGGGCGAGCAGGGTGCCGACCGCGAGGAACGGCAGCACCTGCACGATCGTCGGTTCGCTGGCCGAGGCCAGCGAAC
>NZ_JBEXWP010000045.1:0-38813 GCF_040629895.1 Streptomyces sp. NPDC005866 | reverse complement strand
CACCCCCAGGAGGCCGTCGACATGGCTCAGCGAGCCCACGACCGCCCAGGGGGACGCGAGGCCGCCTCAGTACGGGGTTTCGCCAAGCTGATCGAAGCCCGCGCCCACGCCCGCCTAGACGAGTCATTCCGATGTGATCAGTTGCGGCTGAGCGCTTCAGTTCGCGAGTGAGCGCACGGCATCGACGCCTGTTCCAGATCTTCGGCGTAGGTGTCGAGCAATGGTTTGAGCTGTCGGTAGTAGAGCAGTCGGGGTGCCCTGAGCCACTCGACCCACCGGCTTGCCACGGCTAAGTTGGCGGCGCAGATCCCCGCTGATCAGGCTTGGAGCAGTACATGTCCTCGTTGGAGGAGTTGAAGGCCCTGCTGGGACGACCCACCCACCGGCAACCGAACCCAGACGACTGGGACGAAGTCGAGCTACACATAGGTTCCGTTTTGCCCAGCGACTTCAAGACGTTCCTCAATGCCTACGGCAGCGGGGTCATCTCCGGCGAGCTCGCTGTCTTCCACCCGCGCGGATCAAGCCCGTTGCTGGAGCGCATGCACAAGACGCACCAGATGTTCACTGAGCGTCGAGACAGGGCTCTGAGCCGCGGTGACGCCGAGCATGTCCCGTACCCTTTCCACCCCGAACCCGGTGGGCTGATCTCCTGGGGATACGACTACAGCGGCAACGAGCACTTCTTCCTGCCCTGCGACCCAGACCCGGAGCAATGGAAGATCGTCACGATGCTCCATGAAGAGAGCTGTGAGACCTTCGATGGCCCCTTCTCGAGTTTCGCCCTCGCGTTCGTGCGGCGGCTGCTCGGCGCGGACCGATACCACGGCATCGAACCGGAAGCTCTGGAGTTCCTGGAACCGGAGGACCTGGAGGAACTGGTCGTCGCCGGAGAGATCGGTCCCGTTCAGCCGAGCTTCGAGCCGTTCTGAACGAAGCGACCCTGGACGGCTCCTGGACAGCCCTGAGCGCTTCGACGCAGCGAACCTCGCCAACTGAAACGAACAGTCACATCAGTGGTCGTAGGCGATCAGAGATCGCATGACCGGCTGTCCGGTCTTGTGGTTGTGCCAGATCGCCGCGGCCAGCGCGAGGACGCGCTGAGCGACGCGGACAGCCACGCCCTCGAAGGTCCGCCCGCCGTGCTGTTCCAGGTCGAGCTGGCCCTTGAGAGTGTCGTTCACCGACTCGATCAGCTGCCGCACCGACTTCAGCAGGGACTCGCCCTTGCGGCGTTTCTCCAGCTTGAACGACGGCCGCAGCAGCTCTGCCCCGCGCAAGGCCAGATCGGCCTCGAACTCCCCGGAGGCGAAGCCCTTGTCCGCAATCAGCAGCAGGCCGGCCCGGTCGGTGACCGCATCCGGCTCGCGATCCAGCATCGCCGTCAGCACCTCTCGCTCATCCAGCTTCGGGTTCGCCAGGGCCCACAGGATCGGCATGCCCGTCGGGGTGCACACCAGATACAGCCGCAAGCCCCAGAAGAACCGAGAGTGGCTGGCGCAGTACCCGTATCCGGCCCAGCCGGCCAGGTCCGACCGCTTCACCGTGGGCCGCGAGCGTCCGCACTCGACGGGGGCGGAGTCGATGATCCAGTGGTTGTCGAACCAGAAGTCGACGTCCATGGCAAGGAGCCGTATCGCCCGCTTGACCAGCGGCAACGCGGCCCTCAGCCGCTTGTTCCAGCCCGGCTGCTTCGGCACGTACGGAAACATCGCACCCAGCCGGGAGCGGACGAACCGCAGCCACCTGGCCTCCGACGCGAAGCCCAGCATCGCCTGGGCCACGGCGAGACAGACGAGTTCGGAGTCCGTCAACCGCGGAGGGCGCCCCAGCCATCGGGTATCTCCGATCTCGTCGTCGATCTTCACATACAGCGCGGTCAGCAGGGTGTCCAGGTCGCTTGTCACAGAACGATCTCGGGCACCCTGTCCGTGTTCCCGGACGCACCGTCAGCATTGGGAATCACTCGTCTAGACGACGAGCAGGCCGCCTACCGCAGCCTGGCCCTGGCCGAGATCCTCTGCACCCAGGGCTACCAGGCTGACGACACACCGGACTGGATCGATTTCTTCGGCCATGCACGGATCGTCACTGACGCCGTGGAAGTGTTCCGTGACCTCAATAAACCGGAAGTGGCCTTGCGCTGGAACGGCCTGGCAGCCCTGCCCGCCAACCAGTACACCCGATGCCACGGCATGCGGCTGGCCATCGTCAGCACCGCCCACCTGCAGCGTGGCGAACTCGACGAAGCCCTCCACGCGGGACGCCGCGCCTTGGAGGTACTGCGCCCGGTAAAATCAACCCGCGTTGAGGAACACCTCAAGACCCCCAGGACCCACCTGACCGGGTGGCACACCGTCCCCGAGGCACAGCGCCTGCTAAGAGACCTGCCCGCTGCCTCCTGAACCAGGGTTTCGGCCAGCGTGTCGCCAGGCACCGATCACCACCGTCTGAATTCCGAGAACTGGTCAGACACCGCATGTCGTGTGGTCGCGGGTGGGGACCAGGGTGCCGTCCACGATCGCGGGGCGAGCTGCCGCCGGGTCAGGTTGGTGCGCCAGTAGGGTGGCGACCAGCAGGACCCGGTTCTCCAATGGCAGGCTCCACGGTCGGCCCTTGCGCACGGATCCGCCCCCGCACGTCGCAACGAGGTGATTACTTGCCGAACTGACGGGGGGTTCAGTCGGCTGAACGGAGCTATCCAGAGCGGCTCCGACCCCGTGTTCACACCAGCCACGCGGAAGATCATCTCGGGACGATTAGGGTGCCTTGGTCGAGCCGACGGACTGGAGACTGATGATGGAGCAGACGAGGCCCTACAACTCGCGGTGGCATTTCTCGCCCGCAGCCAGCGCGATGACGAGCCACCCCTCTGCGGTGTCCACCGCCGTCGCGCCGTCCCCGGTCAGGGTGCGGGCGGCGTCGGCGGCGACGTACGCGGCCGGCACGACGAACGAGATCGCGATGATCCGCAGTGTCCGCGCCTCCCGTGCCTCGCGCGCCGCGTGGTCGCGGGCGGAGAAGGGGGTCGGCCAAGATCCGACGGAAACCGGCAACCAGTGATCTTGAGTTGAACTTGCCGCAGGTGCGGTGCTGGGGCGGATCGGCGTCGGCTGCCCGACCAGAGGCAGCGATGCGCAAACGCAGCCGGAGGCCCGATCTTGTGTCACCGTTCGCAGTGGACTTCTTGGTGTACCCGCTCGGATCGGTCAACGGCGCACCCGATAGCGCAGGTGAAGCACCGGGTTGCCCTGAATCACCACGTCAGGATCCTCCAACACGTTTGCGCGTGGACCGACCCGAAGTAGCGCTTGCCGGACCCGAACACCACGGGTACGACGTCCATGCGCACCTCGTCGACCAGACCCGCGGCAAGCACCTGGCCACCGACGTCGCCAGCGGCGACCTCGACCATGCGGTCACCCGCAAGCTCCTGCGCCTTGGCCACGGCTGCCTCGACGCCGTCGACGAAGTGTGGTCAGGACATGACCCTGTCCCGTAGGAATCGGGCGGCCTCGGTGAGGCCGGCCATGGGTAGGTCTTCGGCAGCGATCAGACCGACCTGGGCGAGCACGGCCGCTTGGTCCCAGTAGATCCGTTCGCTCTCCAGCAGGTCGCCGCGGAACTTCACGACCGCCACCAGAGGAACGGCCAGTGTTCGTCCGGTCGCGGCCAGCCCGGCAGCAGGAACGGAATCTCCTGGTCGTGAGGCATCCGCATGACAATCTCCTCGACGATGAAGTCGCTGCCCACCGACCGATCCGCTGTCTCCATGACGGTGTGCTGCGGAATGCCAGGAATGAAGACGTCGCGGTAGTAACCCCGTAGGTAATGCTTGCCGAAACCGCCGCTCATCGACGGCAGATGCATCACCCTGGCGTCCTCGACCATGGTGGACACGGCCAGGTCAGCGTCCCTGATGACGAACTCATACTCCGTGTGCTGCTCCCACGGCGCGACCATTTCCTCTTGGTTCATGATGTCTCCTTCCGAGATCCGTCCCGCCGGCGGGGCTCCGCGCTGATCAGTCCCAGCCGACCGACGATCACCACCACGGACAGGATGCGATCAGACATCCTCTGAACCCGCGAGAGCCGTCGCGATGGCACGGACCGCCGCCCGCCACCCCTTTTCGAGTCCCGAGTCGCCCAGCGACCGGCACCCCCGCGCCACCGCGCGCCGGCCCTCCCGTCCGACATCCGTCACACGGCTCCTTCCGACGCGGCTCTTCGGCTCCGCTGCCACGCCACGGCTCGCCCCGCCCGGCGACAGGCTGAGGGAGCATCATGCCGGGTCCCCGTCCGCCGGCTGTTCCAGGAGCCAGGCGCGGACGTCCAGCGCCTTCTCGATCTCCGGGTCCTGCGTGGCGTGGTCGTGCTCCACCTCGGCGATCTGGCGACGCAGGTCGACGAGCTGGTCGATCGCCGAGACCGCCATGTCGTGCCGACCGGCGTCGACGCAGCACTGGGCGTAGCTCTGGAGGCCCTGGACCAGGTCGTGCACATGCGCCTCCGGCAGCGCCTGGGCGAGGTCCATGCGGAGCATCACGCACTCGGCGAGCAGGGGCAGCGCCGCCTCGGCCGCGCCGGCGGAACTGACTTGGAGGCCGAGGTCGTACAAGCTCATGGCGAGGTCCACGCTGTGGACCTCGGGTGACCGCTCGGCGAGCGCGCGCCGGATCCGCACCGCCTCGGTGATCGCGGTCAGCGCCTCGGATCGCCGGCCCGACTGCTGCAGACAGCCCGAGAGGTTGTGCAGGGCCCTGGCGAGGTCGTTCTCGTGGACGCCGGGTCGGGAGTCGGACAGGGCGCGGAACAGCCGTTCCGACTCGGTGATCGCGGCCAGTGCTTCCTCGTGTCGTCCCACGTCGCCCAGTACGACCGCCAGGGTGTTGAGGCCGATGGCCAGTCCCGGCACATGGGAATCGGGGTGGAGGTCGGCGAAGGCACGGCGGATGTCGACCGACTCGCTGATCGGGGCCGGAGCATCCTCGTACCGCCCCAGCCGGCTGTAGCGGTTCGCCAGGTTGTGCAGGGCGTCGGCGAGGGCGGGCAGACAGCCCGGTTCCTCCTCGGCGAGGCCACGCAGCAGGTCGACCGCTTCGGCCAGCGCTGCCAGGGAATCCTCGTGGCGCCATAGGGTCGCCAGGCAGGCCGACAGGGTGTTGAGGCTGCCGGCGAGGTCGAGCGCGTACAGCTCGGGGGCCTGGGCGGTGAGGTCGCGCAGGATATCCGTCGCCTCGGTGACGGCTTCCAGCGCCTCCTGGTGCCGTCCTGTGTCCCGCAGCCGGTTGGCGAGGCGGTTGAGGCCGAGGGCGAGTTCCGCCCGGGCGGGCTCGGTCGGGCTGTGTGCGGTGCCCCGTAGCAGGTCGACGCCTTCGGTGACGGCTTCCAGTGCCTCCGGGTGGTGTCCGGCCTCGCCGCGCCGGTCGGAGAGCCCGAGCAGCGCCATCGCCAGGGCCACGGTGTACCGCTGCGGATCGTCCGCCGCCGCCTGCCGGTAGCGCGGGACCAGGGCCTCGGCCAGGTCGAGGGCCAGGCCTGAGAGCACTTCGGTGGTGACCGGCAGGGCGTTGCCGAGCACACGCAGCAGCTCGACGTCGTCGGACTCGTGTGCGACCCGTGCGAGGGCCGTCAGCAGCGGGGCCGGTGACTCCACGCGGGTGGCCACTGCGACCGCCGGCGCGGCCAGCGTGCGCGCGTGGTCGACGCACCAGCGGGTCAGTGTGTCGGCCACCTGCGGCCCGAGGGTGCGGTGCGCGGCGGCGCGGGCGCACACCGTCAGCAGCGAAGTCGCCTCCTCGTACCCGATGTGCGGGATCAGTGTCTCCACGACGCGGCGGCGGTCGTGGTCGAGTACGAGACGGCCCACCAGCCGTTCGGCGAGTCGGTCGGGTTGGAGGCTCCCGAAGGCCGTGTGCCGGTCAGCCGCGGGGTACAGGCCGGTCAGCCAGTCCCGTACGGCGTCGAGTCGATCCAGCGGCTGGTCGGAGAGGCCGGGCACGCGGGTGAGGAACGCGTCGACGGCCTGCCGCTCGGGTGCCCCGAGAAGCGCCGCCGCGGCGATGGTGTCGATGAGCGTGGGCAGGCTCAGCCCTGGCAGCAGTCCGTGTGCCCGGGCCAGTGACTGCCAGTGGCGGCGCTCGTGGTCGAGCACGCGGTCCTCGGGCGCGCGCGGTGCTCCGTCGGGCGGTTCGTCCGTCGGGTGCGTGGCGTCGAGCAGGTCGGCCAGTGCCGTCATCTGTACCGCGAGGACGGTTCGGTCCTCCGGTGCCGACGGGCGCTCCGCCCGGCCGAGCCGCGTCGCGGCCGCCACCCAGTCCGAGTCGGGCCCGCCGGGCAGGTCGCGCAGGGCGGCGGCGTAGGCGTCGACGGCCACCGCGTAGAGGTCAACGTCGTTCGGCTCCAGTAACGGCAGCCGGCGTACGACGGCCGTGTCCGTGAGGTCGGCGACGGCGTCCGCCGAGGCGGCCAATTCCTGCCACCAGTCGCCGCAGGTACGGGCGAGCAGCAGCACCTTGACGCGGCGTCCCCGGTGCGCGAGGTCGCTGAGCAACGCGGTGAGCTGGTGGACGCGTCCCTCGGCGTAGTCGACCACGACCAGCGTCGGCACGACGACGTCGGCGATCACCGACAGTTGCTCGGAAGCGGCGGTGGCCCGCGGCCACACGACTGCCCAGCCGTCCTCGGCGAGCCACTCGCCGAACTGCTGGGCCAGGCGGGTCTTGCCCTGCCCGCCGGGGCCGTGCAGCAGCCACACGCCCGTGCCGGGGTGAGCCGCCCAGGCCAGCAGCTCCGCCAGCTCTTCGTCCCGGCCCAGGAACGGTACGACGGCGCGGCGCGCGGCGAGCAGACCGGCCGGAGTGACCGCCGTGGCTCCCCCCGGCGGTCGATCGTCCAGCTCGCGCAGTTCCACGCCCCGGCACACGGGCGATCCGCCGTGCTCGGCGAGTCGCGCGCGGAACTGGGGGTCGCGCAGCAGTACGTACGCCGGTACGGCCTCCAGCGCGGCGTGCGCCCGTCCGGCCGGGTCCACGGCGATCACACCGGTCAGCAGATCGCCGCAGAACACGGCGGCGCCGGACAGCCCGCCCCACGGCGACGGACCGTCCGGCGGGTGGCCGTCCAGCTTCATCACATAGCGATCGCCGACCATCTGGTCCCCCGCGTTGAGCCGCCCGGACAGCTGGCTGACCTCCAGGGGCCTGTCCGGGCGCTGCACCAGGTTCGGCACGCCCCAGCAGGCGCAGGAGATGCCGGTGCGGTGGGTGACGGTGCGCCCCCAGGGCACGGCCTCGCCGGCAGGCACCCCGTGCGGATCGTCGAGCAGCACCAGGGCTGCGTCGTCGCGCCCGCCCGGCGTGCCGCACCACACGACGGTCCCCGCGAACTCGCCGGGCCGTCCGGGCCGGAACACCGTGATCGCGCGGTCCTCGGCCCGCGCCACATGACCGGATGTCAGCACGAGGCGCGGGCCCACAAGGTAACCCGAGCCGGGACCGTACGAGCCGGTGACCGCCACCACCCTGTCCCAGTTCACGCCCGCGCCTCCCGCGCCCTCAGCGTCCGATGTGGTCGGACACGTCGCCCGGTCCGGCGGGCCGACGCGAGTCGCCTCCCACCAGTAGGTCCCCGCCGTCGGCACGGCGCGGGGTCAGCGAGAGAGTCACCCGGTGTGTCCTGCCCCGTGACACTCCCGCCTCCGCGTCCCCGGAGACCACCCAGGCCTTGAATCCGGCCTTGGCCTTGGCGTCCGTGCGCAACTCCACGGCGAGTTCGAGTTCGATCGTCCCGACGTCGAACACCACCTCCTGCCCGGCTCCGCGCGCGGCGGCGGTCAGCAGTTCGTGCCGCAACCCCGCGACGGCGTCGCCCAGTTCGATGTCCACGTTCGTACCTCCGGATTTCTCGACCGAGCAAACTGATCGGAACTATAGGGTCCTTGCCCGGTGGTTCCTCCCCGGCCAGGCGGAGTATCTCCACCCGCGCACCGGCGGCAGCATCGGCCTGTCCCACCTCATCCGGGCGGCCGCCATCAGCGCGCTCTGCTGGTCGACATCCGCGGGCGACTGGGTCACCGTGCCCCCCGGACCCGGGTGAAGCGGCCGCCACGCGGCCAGATTTGGTGATCAGTCTGCGAGCGTCGGCGACGCCGGGAGACTTGCCCTCTCCTGTGGCTTGTTCCTCCCGGGCTTGCTTCTGGTGTTGGGTGGCCGGCCGGGCATCGATCACGATCCCGAAGATCTGGTGCAGATCGCCCTCCTCTGCGACGGCACCCAGGATCGCTTGGCGCCGCCGAGCTTCCGGCCGAAACGGGCAGCGGCGCGGGACGGGACGGGACGGGCAGACGGTCAGGTGGTTGCGGCGTAGGTCCAGAAGTCGCGCATCCAGGGCAAGAAGGCGGGGCCGGGCAGACCGCAGGGGGTGAGGATGATGGTGACCGTATCGGTGGCCGGGACGATGTGGGCGGCGGTGCCGGTGCCGCCCACCCACCCGTAGCGGCCGGGGACGTTCCAGGGCTCCGCGGAGGTGACGTCGACCGATCCGCCGTAACCCCAGCCCTGGCCCTGCAGGAAAAGTGAACCCTCGTCGCGCTGGACGGCGGTGAGCTGATCCGTCGTCATGAGGCGTACGGATTCCGGGGAGAGCACGGTGCCACCGCCGGACAGGAGCATACGGCCGAAGGCGAGCCAGTCCGCGGCGGTGGACACCAGGCCGCCCGCGCCTGAGGGAAAGGTGGGCGGGGTGGACCAGGCGCCGTCGGGAGCGTCGGCGAGGGTGAGTGCGCCGTCAGGGTCTGTCCGGTAGTAGGGGGTGAGGCGGTGTCGCGCCGCGGCCGGTACGGCGAAGCCGGTGTCCACCATCCCGAGCGGCTCGAAGATCCGCTCGGCCAGGAACTCCGGCAGCGGGCGCCCCGCCGCCCGTGCTACGAGCACACCCTGCAGGTCGGAGCTGGCGTTGTACAGGAACGCCTCTCCGGGCTGGCGCAGCAGCGGGATGCCGGCGAGCGCGGCGATCCACTCGTCCGGACTCGCCGTCGGCCTTGGGCCGCCGTTGTAGACGGCCACGTCCGCGAACAGCGGCTGAAGGGCCGGTGCGGTGAAGTCCACCCCGAAGCCCCACCCCGAGCGCGACGACAGGACGTCTTCCACGGTGATGGGGCGGGCGGCCGGCACCACGTCGTCCAGTCCGCTGGCAGGAGTGCGGACGACCACCGGGGACGCCAGCTCCGGCAGCCAGCGCGCGATCGGCGCGTCCAGCGTGAGCACGCCGTCGTCGACCAGCGCCAGCACCGCGGCGGCGGTCACGGGCTTGGTCACCGAGGCGAGCCGGAACAAGGCGTCGGCCTCCATCGGCACCGAGCCTTCGGGATCCGTCGATCCCGCGGCCACGACCTCCACGTCACCGTCGCGGTCCATCAGAGCCACCGCCCCGGGAAAGACTCCCTCGGCGACGTATTTCTCCAACAGCGCGGTCAGGTTGCTCATCAGGCTCAGCCTCTCAGCGTCAGCAGCGGGTACGGTGCTATGACCTGCGATCCGCCTCAGTCTCATCGGCGCCAGCCCACCTGGCTGTGGACGCGAGAGTGGGCTCTGGCACAGATCTTGGGGCCGCATTCAGCACGGTAGATGTCGTTGCTCCGGCTGTCCTCGATGACCGTCGACAACGCCTTTGTGTTGTTGGCCGTCCGCTGCTGGGGCGCCGAGGGCAGCCTTGTCTCCGAGTGTGTCGGGGCTTGTGTCCCAACCATCGCCGCAGCCGTTGCCTTCATGCGGACCATACCCATTCCTTGTGTCCAAGGCGGCGTCCGTCACGCCGCTCCCCCCTCACCAGCGCGCAGCACGCATGGGTGTGACGTGGGAGAGAGGTCAGCGGCCGTGGAGGCGGGGTGGTCCTGGGCCGGATCCAGGCCGGTCATGAGTTCCGCGAAGGCCTGTGCGGCGGTCCGGGAGGTGAAGAGGCGGTCGAGGCGGGCGCGGGCCAGCCCGCGCTGAAAGGAGCCGCAATGGGTGCCGTCGCCGGCGTCGTGGACCGTGCGGGTCAGCCAGTGGGAGAACTCCTGGTCGGTCCAGACGCGTCGCAGGCACCGTTCGGAGTAGGTTCGCAGTCCGGTGTCGTCGTGGTGGTGGACGTGGTCGCGGATGGCGCGGGCGAAGAGGTCGGCGTCGTACAGGGCGAGGTTCATGCCCTTTCCGCCCATGGGGGACACGATGTGGGCGGCGTCCCCGACAAGGTACAGGCGGCAGTACTGCATGGGGTCGTGGACGAGGCTGCGCAGCCGGAAGATCTCGCGGTCGGTGATCGGGCCCGCGGTCAGGGCGGGGTCGGCGAGCCGGGTGCGCAGCGCGTCCCAGACGCGGGTGTCGGGCCAGGCGCCGGGGTCGTCGTCGGGCTGGCACTGGAGGTAGTAGCGGCTGCTGTGCGGTCCGCGGGGGAAGTGCGCGGCGAAGCCCTGCGGGCTGACGGCGAGCAGGGGGTGGGCGGGGGACGGGGCGTCGGCGAGGACGGTGAGCCAGCCGATGCCGTGGTCGAGGGTGTGGGTGGTGAGGTGGCCGTCGGGGACGGCGGTGCGGGTGACACCGTGCTCGCCGTCGCAGCCGGCGACGAAGGCGCAGGTGATCGTGTGCACGATGCCTTCGGCGGAGCGGTAGCGGACCGTGGGGCGGTCGCCTGTGAGGTCGTGCAGGGTGATGTCGGCCGTCTCGTAGCGCAGGTCGCCACCGTCGGCGAGGTGGGCGGCGGTGAGTTTTTGGACCAGGACCTGCTGGGGGCACAGACGCGCCCCGGGGCCCTCGGAGCCGTCGTTGTCGTTGACGAGGTGGCTCTCGCCGTCCACCCGGAACTCCAGGATGCCGTCGTGGGGTGGGCCGCCCAGCACCAGGTCGGCCAGTCCCCAGGACGCGAACATCCGCACCGCGCGGCTCTCCACGATGCCGGCCCGCTGCCGCTGTGCAACGTACTCGCGGCTGCGGCGCTCCAGGACGATGCTGTCGACGCCGGATCTGCGCAGCAGATTGGCGACGGTCAGCCCGGCCGGGCCCGCGCCGATCACCACGACGGTCGTGGATTCCGGGACCTCGTCCAACTGCCGCTCACCCTGGGCCACTTGGCACCTCCAGGGTTAGCCTAGCGCCGAGGGGGGGGCGGGATGAGACGTCGTGCGTGACCACCGCCTCCGGCCTCGGTGACATCCTGTGCATCGGAGCCCTGGCCGCGGACTTCTGCGCGCTGGTCGCGCTCCTGACGGTCCGGCGGGAGACTTCGCTGGTGGAGGCCGCCGTCCGGGAGGATCCGGCGCGGCGCGGGACGTCGTGCAGACGGCCTGAACCGGAGTGTCTACGGCTGGGCGGACGGTCATCGACCGGCCGGTACCGGAGACAGCCGAACGGGAACGGCTCACCGCCATCGCCTCGTTCGTCACCCACCTCGACGACGCCGGTGCGCTGGATCCGGAAGCGGATCCGGCGCACCTGGCGGAGGCCCTCTGGGCGCTGTCCGGGCCGCAACTGCACACGCAGCTCACAGCCGGGCGTGCGTGCCTACGCGGCCAGGGTCTCGTCGTCGCGGGTGCCGCCCCGCGGCCGGAGCAGTAGCCCTGCAACAGGCTGTCCGCCGTGCTCAGGGCCTGCTCGGTGTCGGGGGCTCCAGTCATCACGCACAGCGTGTGCGTGGCGTCCTCCAGCAGGCCGCTGGTACGGCCGGTGGGGCGGACATCATGCTCGATGCAGGCGTCGGCGAACCGGGCCATGGCCGCACGCAGTTCCTTCTCCGCCGGAAGAATCACGGCGATTTCCACTCCCCAAGCTCGGCTCGCGGGCGCGTCGACGCCACCCCGAGTCACAGGTTGCACAGGTGGCGTCTTGCGCCACTGGTCGACGCGGAAAGACGCCGAGTGAACCTCCGTCTGCCTCTCAACTAGAGGTCCATACCTGCATCGTTGAGGAAGGCCGCCACGACGGGGTCGACGGTGTCACCCGTCCGCCTACTGTCCGAGGTGCGGGGGATGCCCTGGGCCGTGCGGGCCCTGACGAAGGCACACGGTGAAGCCGTGGGCGGCCGCCGCGACACGGAGCAGCAGGTCGAACGCGTCTTCCGGGTCCGGAGCAAGCCGACGGGCAACCGGACGGGCGCGGGGGAGGCGGCCACTCCGTCGCCCGCCGAAGCCGATTCGGGGAACCGCTCTTGTCCAGGCCGGCGCGGAAGGCGACGTCGAACAGGGCCGGTTTCCGGGCGGCGAAGCCGATGTAGGCCGCGGCGAAGGACGCCAGTCGGCCCACCGGGTCCTCGGTGTCACGCACGGACACCGCGAAGCGGTTCCGCTGCTCGCGGTAGCTCTGCGTGGGGAGTTCCGCCAGCACGGTCTCCCGGTCGAAAGGGGTGCTTGTACTGCGCCACGGCGCTCAACCCCGCGCCGATGCCGGGAGTCAGTACACGCGCGCAAACGGAGTTGATCACCTCTGCGGCCTTGAACGTCCCTTCGCCAAGGCCGAGTCGGCCACAGCCACATCAGGTTGCCGGGTCGCAGGGGGTGACAACTGCTACAGATTTTCTATCCATACATAGTCACCTCTGGTCGGATATCTTGATCGTGTGAAGCTTTCGGAGTGGGCGCGTCAGCAGGGCGTGAGCTACCAGACCGCCTGGCGATGGGTGAAGGACGGGAAGATGCCCGTTCCCGTCGTCCAGGCGCCGTCCGGTACGTGGCTGGTCGCCGAGCCCGCTCCGGCCGTCTCTGCGGCGTCGGGGCGGGTGGTGGCGTACTGCCGTGTCTCGTCGGCCGACCAGAAAGCCGACTTGGATCGGCAGGCGTCACGGGTGGTGGACGGGGCGAACGGGCTTGGCCTGCCGGTCGCGGAGGTCGTGACCGAGGTCGGCTCGGGGCTGAACGGACGGCGGCGCAAGCTGCGCCGCCTCCTGGCCGACCCGCAGGTCGCGGTGATCGTGGTCGAGCACCGTGACCGCCTGGCCCGCTTCGGCGTGGAGCACCTGGAGGCCGTGCTGTCCGCGACCGGCCGGCGTCTGGTCGTCCTCGACCCGACCGAGACCACTGACGACCTGGTGCGCGACATCACCGAGGTACTGACCTCGATGTGCGCGCGCCTGCACGGGCAGCGGGCGGCGAAGAACCGTGCCGCCCGTGCGGTGGCCGTGGCGACCGGCGAGGCCGCCGAGTGAAGAAGTTCCGGCCGCAGCCGGGTTTCGTGGTGCAGGCGTTCCGGTTCGCACTGGACCCGAACGCCGATCAGGAGCAGGCGTTGCGTTCGCACTGCGGCGCGGCGCGTGCCGCATACAACTGGGCTATTGGCTGGGTGACCGCTTCGTGGTGGCAGCGCCGCGCGGAGGAGTCCTACGGCATTGCGGAGGCGGAGCTGACGCAGTGGCGGCCGTGGTCGCTGCCCGCGCTGCGCAAGGCGTTCAACGAGGCCAAACACACCGACTGCAGGTTCGCCGCCTGGTGGGAGGAGAACTCCAAGGAGGCGTACTCCACCGGCTTGGCAGGCGCCGCCGCCGCGTTCGACAACTACGCGAAGTCGAAGCAGGGCAAGCGGCGGGGCCGTCCGGTGGGGATGCCGCGGTTCAAGTCGAAGCGGAAGGCGCGTCTGGCCCGCCGGTTCACCACCGGCACCCTCCGCGTCGAGACCGGCGGCCGGCACGTCACGCTGCCGCGGCTCGGGGCGATCCGCGTCCACGAGCCGACCGTGAAGCTCCTCGCGCGCGTTCAGGCCGGGACGGCCCGCATCCTGTCCGCGACCACCAGGTTCGAGCGCGGGCGCTGGTTCGTGTCCTTCCAGACCGAGGTGAAGCGCGACCTCGTGCGCGTCACCCGCCCGGACGCTGTGGTGGGTATCGACCTCGGCGTGAAGACCCTGGCGGTCATGGCCGACAGCACGGGCGAGATCCGCGAAGTGGCCAACCCGCGCCACCTCGACACCGCGCTGAAACAGCCGCGCCGGGCCTCCCGCACCGTCTCCCGCCGACGCGGCCCCGACCACCGGACCGGACAGAAACCGTCCAGGCGGTGGGAGAAGGCCAACGCCATCCGCAACAAGGTCCACCACCGCGTGGCCAACCTCCGCGAAGACGCCCTTCACAAGCTCACCACGAAGGTGACGGCCGAGTACGGCACGGTCGTGGTCGAGGACCTCAACGTCGCCGGCATGGTCCTCAACCGGCGCCTGGCCCGCCACATCGCCGACGCCGGATTCGGGGAGACCCGCCGCCAACTCGAGTACAAGACCCGTCAGCGTCACGCCGCCCGCATCGTGGTTGCCGACCGCTGGTACCCGTCCTCCAAGACCTGTTCCGGGTGCGGCGCGGTGAAAGCCAAGCTGCCGCTGCACGTCCGGACCTACGAATGCGACGTGTGCGGCCTGGTCATCGACCGGGACGCCAACGCCGCACACAACCTCGCCGCACTCGCGGCGGCCGCAGCAACTGGTACCGGAGTGGCCGGAGACCAGGACACCGCCCCGGTGGTGTCGAAACCTCGTGGAGCCGACCGTAAGACCCGCGCCACCCGCCCCCGCCGCAAGGCGGAAGCGGGGCGGGCAGGTGGCACAGCCCTGCCGCACCAGCGGCAGACAGAAGCGAGAGACCGTACTCAAGCCGAAGCCCTCACGCTTTGGTGAAGTGACGGACCTTCCGGACCGAAAAGCCCGGAATGCAGAGACCCGACTATGGTCTCTGCAACGGTCGTCGCTGTGTACGCCGCGTCGAAGACGTGTCGGCAGTGGCAGTGACAGCCTCCGAGACGGAAGGCAACCGGCCGACCATGGCAAGGAGATCATCCATGTCGATCCGGCCGTCCCCCTCCGCGCCGAACGCATCGAACATCGCCCGAAGCTTGTTCCGCTGGAACTCACCGGCCATCACGTGCCGCCTCACGCACCGCTGAGGAGATCCTGTCCGCAGGCACCACTCCCCCAACGGCGCACGCGATCACTGCCCCACAGCCCGACGACTCCACCAGCCGGATCAACGCCACGAGCGCCGGTTCAGTCCCTCACCAAATGCAGAACCGACGAGACTGCCGATGCCGTGGTGGCGGGGCAAACGCGCATGTCATGTTCACATCTTGACGGGCTTGGTATAGACCTTTAGCTTTCCCGGTGTCAGGTCTTCCTGCCGTGCGTCCTGTCGGTGTCCGCCACACCTACGTGCCACATCGGAAAGGCTTCCTCACCCCCATGGCTGCTCGCTCTTCCTTCCTCACCACCGCGTTACGCGGCACTCCTCTCCTAGCCCTGCTGGCCTTGGTGCTCAGCCCGTTGACCGCTCCACCGGCGGCTGCGGCGACCGGCACGGTCACGGGACTCGCCGGCAAGTGCCTCGACGTCTCCGGCGCCGACTCTGCCGACGGCACCCCGGTGCAGCTCTACGACTGCAACGGCACCAGCGCCCAGCAGTGGACCCCGGGCGCCGACAACACCCTGCGCGCCCTGGGTAAATGCCTCGACGTCACCGGCGGCTCCACCGCTGACGGCGCCAAGGTCCAGCTGTGGTCCTGCACCGGCGCCGCCAACCAGCAATGGACCGTCACCACCGCCCACGACATCGTCAACCCCGCGGCGAACAAGTGCCTCGACGTCACCGGCCGCTCCTCCGCGAACGGTGCGCCGATACAGATCTGGACGTGCACCGGCGCCGCCAACCAGAAGTGGAACGCTCCCGCCGAGCAGGGCGGCGAACCATGCTGGGCCACGCACTACGGCCCCCAGCCACCCGGCGCCCTGACTGCCAGCGGCGAGGTCTTCGACAACAACGCCGACACGGTCGCCACCTCCCTCTCCCGCCAGCCTCAACTGCCCTTCGGTACGCGTGTCCAGGTCACCAACGTCGCCAACGGCCGGTCCCTGACCGTCCGGGTCAACGACCGTGGCACTTTCACCCAGACCCCGCAGGAGCCCAAGTGCCTTGATCTGACCGACGGCGCGTTCAGCCGGCTCGGCGGCGTCCTCGACCCCGACGCCGGACACATCGTGGTGACCCAGCAAGTCCTCGGCTGAGACGTCTGCCCCGGCAGACCCGGTCACGCACTCTCACCCCCCTAGTTTCACGTCAGGAGCAGCTCTCCATGCGCCTATCTCTCGTCATGTCCCGCCTCCGCGGGCGCAGCGCCCTCGGCAGGCTGACGCTGGGCGTCGTCCTCGCCGCCGTCCTGTCCGCCCTGTTCACCGTCGCCCCGGCCCAGGCGGCAACCGGCCAGATCACCGGGCTGGCCGGCAAGTGCATCGACGTGGCCGGCGCGAGCAGCGCCAACGGCACCGCCGTCCAGCTCTACGACTGCAACGGCACCGGCGCCCAGAGCTGGTCCAACAACGGCGACGGCACTCTGCGCGCCCTCGGCAAATGTCTCGACGTGGTCGACCGCGGCACCGCCGACGGCGCCGCCGTCCAGCTCTGGGACTGTTCCGGCGGAGCGAACCAGCAGTGGGTCGTCACCGCCGCCCATGACATCGTCAACCCCGCCGCGAACAAGTGCCTCGACGTGCGGGGCAACAGCAGCGCCAACGCCACGCCCCTGCAGATATGGACCTGCTCCGGCGCCGCGAACCAGAAGTGGAACGCCCCGGCCAGTGGTGGTGGAGGCGGCAACCCGTCCGGGTTCGTCGTCAGCGAAGCGCAGTTCAACCAGATGTTCCCGAACCGGAACGGCTTCTACACCTACCAGGGCCTGACCGCCGCCCTCAGCGCCTACCCCGGCTTCGCCAACACCGGCAGTGACACCACCAAGAAGCAGGAGGCCGCCGCCTTCCTCGCCAACGTCAGCCACGAGACCGGCGGACTCGTGTACGTCGTCGAACAGAACACCGCCAACTACCCGACGTACTGCGACTGGGGCCAGCCCTACGGCTGCCCGGCCGGCCAGGCCGCCTACTATGGCCGCGGCCCCATCCAGCTCAGCTGGAACTTCAACTACAAGGCAGCCGGCGACGCGCTCGGCATCGACCTCCTCAACAACCCCTGGCTGGTCCAGAACGACTCTGCCGTCGCCTGGAAGACCGGCCTGTGGTACTGGAACACGCAGAGCGGCCCGGGCACGATGACCCCTCACAACGCCATGGTCAACGGCGCCGGCTTCGGCCAGACGATCCGCTCCATCAACGGCTCCCTGGAATGCGACGGCCGAAACCCGGCCCAGGTCCAGAGCCGCGTCGACGCCTATCAGCGCTTCACCTCGATCCTCGGCGTCACCCCCGGCGCCAACCTGTACTGCTGATCATTTCCGGCTCTCCCCGCACGGGCGGACCTGTGGAATCCCCCACCGGTCCGCCCGTGCTCCCTCGGCCGGTTCTTCGTCGGCGGGCGGGTGCCACCGGCCGGGGCGCGTAGGGGCGGCGTCATGGAGGGCCGTCGAGCAGCATGACGTGAACCAGGCAGGGATTCCTCATGCCCTGTCGGAGGTAACGGTGGGGTCCCGGCGCGGGCTGAGTATGTGGGGGACTGCCGGCTGCGAGCGGAACGGGGAACGCGAGGGGAGACGGGGTGGATGCAGCCCGGACAGCACTTTTTCGCCCGGTGGCCGCCACGGCACCTGACCCGTAGGAGAGATCGCCCACAACACCCTTGCCCGGGACGGTAGGGGATGCCGAGGACGCGGGCCGGCTCCTTCTCGTGGACGAGGTTGTCGGTGGTCCAGCAGCTGCCGAGGCCGCGGGCGCGGGCGCGGGCGGCGAGCATGAAGCTCCAGACGGCGGGGAGGATGGAGCCCCAGGTGCCGGCCTGCTTCAGGATGGGCGCGTCGTCGGTACGGCCCTCCACACACGGCACGACGATCGCCGGGACCTCGTGGATGTGCTGGTAGAGATGGGCGGTGCCGGAGTACACCCGCTCCATGTGCGCCACGTCGGCTCGGCGCACGTCCCGTTCGGGGACGGGGTCGGAGACGCCCGGCGTGCGCACGCCGTCGCGCCACACCTCGGCCGGCGCGGCCCGCCGCTCGGGGTCGGTCACGATCACGAAGTGCCAGCGCTGACGGTTGCGGCCGGTCGGAGCCTGGACCGCCCAGTCCACGCATTCTTCGAGCAGTTGGCGAGGTACGGGCCGGGTCAGGTCGAGGCGGTGACGGACCGCCCGGATGGTGGACAGGAGCTGGTCGGAAGAGAGGTCGAGAGTCATGCGTTGACCTTCGCGGCGCGTCGCTTGCTTGATCTGCTCACCATGCTCGTTGTGTGCTCGGTCGCCGCCGCGCCCACGGTGAACGGGCGGCCGTTCTGGGGGTGATGGGCCCGGATCGCCATCGGACCTTGACTTGCCCATGACAGATAAGGAAACGTGCGCCGAACGGGCATCGGCGCATGATCGGGGCCACGCCGAGGCCGGGCCGCTTCGGCGCACACGCCTCGCCTCGACGGGAGCCGACGGGCCCGGACTCCTGGCCCGGAAGCACTGCCTACCGGGGGCGGCCGGCCGGCCGCGAGGACGGCCCAGCGAACCGAGCAGGCGGATCCGTGGCCTACGTACCGGAGGAGGTGTACGCGGCCTTCCCAGAAGCAGGACCTCGAGCACTGGGCTGTGCGCACGGGCTCGGATTCCCGGTGGATGCACGAACGGGAGTGGCGCCTGCCGGTGAAGGAGGACTCCTCCATAGGCAGCCTGTCCGCGATCCTGGTCGGCGACGTCAACCGGCCGCCGTCGCTGATCCGAGGATGGGTCGACCGGTCCACGGGGAAAGTGCTGATCGGTGAGGAGAAGCACGCGCCCGGCACGCTGCTGTGAGATCCCCAGCCCGGGCGCCGAGGGGCTTGCCCCTGGACGTGCCGGAGCCCCGGCGTGGTGCGCGCCGGGGCTCCGGGTATCGCCCGGGCTCACGGGGGGAATCACCGGGCGAGTCTTCACAGGCGGCTCCGTCAGGTCGATGCGCTCGACTCCGCGTCATCGGTTGACCGTGACGTGAAAGACCAAATTGAAGTTGGTCGATCGTCCAAGACGCCGGTTAACATACGAGTGAGCATGTCACTCTTGAGGGAACGGTGGACCGGATGTCTCGTATGGCAGCGAAGGACCGGCGGGAAGAACTCATCGCTGCGGCGATCCGTGTCATGGTCCGCGAAGGAGTCGCCAAGACGACGACACGCGCCGTCGTCAACGAGGCGAAGATGCCATTGGGTGTTTTTCACTACTGCTTCAATTCACGTGAGGAGCTCCTTCAGGAAGTCATCACCCGCATCACGGACAGCGGCGTCGCCAAGGCGCGGAGCGTGTTCGAGGGAGAAGGTGACCTCGGCGCGCGGATCGCCAAGAGTCTGTACGCCTTCTGGGAGGCGGTCGAGCTCAATCCGGGAGAGCAGCAGGTGGGGTATGAACTCGCCCACTACGCGCTGCGCCAGGACGGTTTCGAGGACCTGGCTCGACGGCAGTACGAGCATTACCTGGAAGTGCACGAGCAGCTCCTCGCGGAAGCTGCCGAAAGCGCGGGGATCCAGTGGACCGTGCCCATTCCCATCCTGGCCCGTTACCTCAATTCGGTGCTGGACGGCGTCACACTGTGCTGGCTGGCCGACCGTAACAGCGAGCACACCCGCGAGGTGCTCCGCTTGACCGGCGAGCACCTTATGAGCCTCGCCGCCAAGGACGACTGATGATTTGATCACCCGCCTGAGTCCGGCACGAAGGCGGCATCGTCGGCAAGCCGTGGCAGATGAACCAGGAATTCTCGGGCTGCTTCGTCCCCGGTGAGGCCGGTTCGCATCTCCCGCCTCATATTCCGCCAGAACGGGCGCGTCGGTCCTGTCCGCGGGGCATGCGCCAGGGCGCTCCCGCATGAATTCCCGAGGACCCGGCCGCGTTACCGACGGGCGTACAGGAGCCGCCTATGGACGCACCGCTCACGGGCGCGTGCCGCTCCCGCCGATGGCGGCCACGACAAGCGGGCGGGTGGGGTCGATGGCTGCCGCCGGACCCACCCGCCCCGGACTCCTCTTGTCGCTGTGCGATCAGCGTGTCGCGTCAGTCGAACAAGTCGGGCTGTTCCGCGGTGATCTGGTCCCACAGCGGACGGAACTGGAACCAGCCCGGCAGGGCGCCGGTGATCTGCCCCCGCACCATCCGTGCCGTCTCGGAGTCGATGAGCTTCGGCTCGCCGGCGGCCATGGCCAGTAGCTGGGCCTGGCATGAGCGTTCCATGGTGATGAAGTACCAGGCCGCCTCGGCCACGGAGGCCCCGACCGTGAGCAGTCCGTGGTTTTGCAGGATGACCGCCTTGGCGTCGCCCAGGGCCACACCGATCTTCCGGCCTTCCTCCGTGTCGTTGACGACCCCGCGGTAGTCCGAGTAGATGCCGTGGTCCTCGAAGAAGGCACAGGCGTCCTGGGTGATCGGGTCCAGCGGGACGCCGAGGCTGGAGAAGGCCTTGCCGTGCACGGAGTGGGTGTGCGCGGCCGCGACCACGTCGGGCCTGGCCCGGTGCACTTCGGAGTGGATACAGAAGGCGGCGTTGTTGACCGGCCGCTTGCCTTCCAGGAGTTTGCCGTCGTGGTCGACGAGGATGAGGTCGCAGACGCGTATCTGGCTGAACGACATGCCGAAGGGATTGACCCAGAAAGCCGACGAGTTCTCCGGGTCACGGGCCGTGATGTGTCCGGCCACGCCTTCGGAGAATCCGAACCGGGCGAACAGGCGGAAGGCGGCGGCGAGTTCCTGCTTGCGGACCTGACGCTCTTCCTCGACGCTCAGGTTCTGCTGGGGCAGCGGCAGAGTGACGCCTTCGGGCATGGCGCCGACAGACGCGTGCGGGGCGGGTGTCGTGGTCAACGGGCTGGCCTTTCGTTGTCGGGTGGTCGATCGCACGGTCACTTGTTCCGGCGGCGCGGGCGGTTGCCGTACATGACATCCACCAGGCGCAGGATGGACCGGTAGGCCGAGGGGTCGAACGGAAGCATGTGAAGGTCGCGGCGCATCGGGAACCGGTTCACGCTGACGGCTTGGAGCCGGGTGTACTTGCGGATTCCTTCGCCGCCGTGCCGGACACCAAGGCCTGATTCCTTCCAGCCGCCCATGGGCAGGCCGAGGGCCATGTAGTTGGTCTGGGCGTCGTTGATGGTGACGCAGCCGGCCTCGAGCTGCTCCGCGAGGTGCCGGGCGCGCTTCATGTTGGAGCTGATGACGGTGGCCTGCAGGCCGTAGGTGCTGTCGTTGACGAGCCGGACGGCCTCTTCTGCGCTTGCGACCTTCATGACGGGCAGCGTGGGGCCAAAGGTCTCCTCACGCATGCATTTCATGGTGTGGTCGACATCCACGAGCAGGGTGGGTTCGAAGAACCGGCCGGGGCCCGGTGCGGCGTGGCCTCCCGCGAGTACGCGTGCCCCTCGGCTCACGGCGTCCTCGACATGGTCCTCAATGATCGCCATCTGGGGCGGGAAGGTCATGGCGCCCACGTCGGCGCTGCCCAGCCCCGCCGGCCTGCCTGAGGTGACCTCCTGGAACCGTTCGCGCAGCCTGGCGACGAACGCGTCGTAGAGGGGCTCCTCCACATAGACCCGCTCCACGGAAGTGCACATCTGGCCTCCGTTGCACAGGGCACCGTGCAGGGTGACGTTCACGGCTCGTTCCAGGGAGGCGTCGGCCAGTACGACCAGGGCGTCCTTGCCGCCGAGTTCGAGCGAGCAGGGGATGAGCCGCTCGCCCGCCCGCGCCGCGACGGCTCGGCCGGTCTTCGTCGATCCGGTGAACATCACGAAGTCGGCGGCGTCGACCAGAGCCTGGCCGGTGGTGCCGGCGCCGGTCACGACCTGGAACACGTCCTGGGGCCAGCCGCACTCACGGGTCATTTTCTCCATGAGCAGCGCGGTCAGCGGCGTGTACTCGGAGGGCTTGAGGACGACCGCGTTGCCTGCGGCCAGGGCGGGGATGGCGTCACCGAAGGAGTTGATCAACGGGTTGTTCCACGGACCGATGACGCCAACGACGCCGAGCGGTACGCGACGGGTGTACATGCTGCGCCCGAGCACGAACGGCGAGAGTGAGCGGATCTTCGTCTCGGCGAGGTAGTGCCGCGCGCGTTTGGCCCAGTAAGCGAAGGCGTTGACGCAGTAGACGATCTCTACGATCGCGTCCTCTTCCGCCTTGCCGTTCTCCGCGACGATGGAGTCCGTGATCTCCTGTCGGTGGGCCAGCAGCCACTGACGGCCACGCGCGAAGAATTCCGCACGACTGCGGGAGCTCAGTTCCGCCCAACCCGGCTGCGCCCGCCGGGCTCGTGCGACCGCCTGCGCCACCTCTTCCGCCGACGCGTCCGTGACATGGCCGACGACTTCTCCGGTGGCCGGATTGTCCACTGCTATGGGTGCGTCCACCCGGGCACCACCTGGGCTGAGCGATCGAGTCTGAGCCACGGAAAAACTCCTGCCGGAACGTTGACTTCGGTTCGCCCAGAATGAGACGGTCGCCCGTACAAGTCAAGCGTCTTGTACAAGCGTCCAACATTTAGGGACGCCAGGGCAGACCGTCACCGAGGAGCAGCTGGAATGAAGCGGATGACATCGGTCGCATTGAGCGGCTTCGGTGTTCCCGAGTCCCTGCGCTGGCATCAGGGAGCCCTGTGGTTCTCCGATCTCGCGCACGGCACGGTGCACCGCTGGGACGGCAGCGGAGAAGCCGAGACGGTGCTCAAGGTCCCTGGCCGGGCCGGCGGGCTCGGCTGGCTTCCGGACGGGCGCATGCTCGTCGCTTCCATGGACGGAGGCGTCGTGTACCGGCTGGAAGCAGACGGCGAGCTCGTCGAGCACGCGGATCTGCGGCATCTTGTCGGCGGCCCGGTCAACGACATGCTCGTCGATCCGCTGGGACGCGCGTACGTCGGCAACTTCGGCTTCGACTACCACGCGTTCGCCCGCGAGCACGCGAACGCCATGCTCTACGCCCCGCCCGGCCCACCGAAAACGCCGATCGCATGCCTGACCCCGGACGGGACCTTGCTGGGCGTGACCGAACCGGTGCTCTTCCCCAACGGATGTGTCCTCACGGCCGACGGCGCCACCATGGTTGCGGCCGAAACCCTCGCCATGCAACTCTCCGCCTTCCCCGTGCTCCCGGACGGCACTCTGGGCGAGCCCCGACCCTGGGCCCCGCTGATCTCACCGTTCCTGTGGCGTGCGGTGAACCACCCGGGACTGCTCGGCAGGATCACCCGGCGCGTCTCGGCACTCCTGGACCGCCCGGCCATCGCCAAGCGCTCCGCCTCGCCGATCGCCCCCGACGGCATCGCCTGGCACAGCGACGGGGCAACGATGTGGATCGCGAACGCTTTGCGCGGCGAATGCGTGCGCGTGGCCGAGGGCGGCCGCGTCCTCGATCGCGTCGCGACCAGCCAGAACACACTGAGCTGCCTGGTCGCAGGGCTCGACGGGCGCACCCTGTTCGCGGCGACCGTTCCGACCGACGATCCCGTGCGCGCCGCCGAGCTGAACGGCGGTCGCATCGAGATGTTTCGCCTGTGAATCCCTCGGTAACAACCAGGGCCGATTTCATATCGGACAGTTGACTTGGACAGACGACCAGGAGACTCTGTGGCCATGAGTGAAACGCCTGAAAACAGCCGGGTCCTTCTCGTCACCGGCGCGGCCTCCGGCATCGGCGCCGCGATCGCGGAGCTGGCGGTCGCACGCGGTCATCGGGTGATGCTGACCGATGTCAACGAGCAGGCCGTGCAAGCCCGCGTGCTCAGCCTGGGCAGCCGGGCCGCCGGCTGCGTACTGGACATCCGCGATCCGGCAGCCTGGGCCAAGGCCTTCGAAGCGGCGGAGGCCGCGTTCGGTGCCGTCGATATTCTGGTCAACAACGCGGGCATCACTCACACCGGCCACGCGCGAGACCTCAGTCCCCGGCAGCACCGCGACATCGTCGAGGTCAACCTGCTCGGCACCATCACGGGCACCTGCACTGCGATCGAGCGGATGACCGCAAAGGGCCGCGGCCACATCATCACCGTCTGCAGCATGACGGCATTCCTCCCGCTACCCGGATACGCCACCTACTGCGGCTCGAAGTACGGGATGCGGGCCTTCCACCACAGCGTGGCCCTGGAGGAACGCGACGGGCCCCTGGACTTCACGATCATCCATCCTCCGTCCACGCGCACGGGCATGCTCGACCAGGAGATGGCCGACCCCGCTTGTGCCATCTCCTTCGCCGAGAAGTCGTACGCGCCCGAGGAGATCGCCAAGACCGTCGTCGACGCGATCGTCTCCAAGCCGGTCGAGGTGGTGTTCCCGCCGCTGGGCGGTCGGGTCCAGCGGATCGCCGGTGTCTTCCCCCGCCTGATGAGGCGGGTGATTCCGCTCGCCGAGGCCAGGGGCAGGCGACACCGGGACCGCCTCATCGCCAAGGCGGGTGCCCACCAGCCCGGCACGGCACGGCCTACGGACCGGTCCACCGTCTGACCCTTGCTGTTTCCGGCCGCCGCTGACCAGGCCGGTCAACGTGAACTACCAAGAAAGGGTGCGGATGTGAGCGCACATGTGGTGTCCCGGCCGGACGTGAAATCGGCCGCCTCTGCCCTCGCCGGCCTGAGCGAGGTCCGGATGGCCCAACTGAACCGGGCCACCGAGCACTTGGATACGCCGTTCGCGGTGGTGGACCTGGACGCCTTCGACGCCAACGCCGAGGATCTGACGCGCCGCACGGGCGGGCTCGCCACCATCCGCGTGGCCAGCAAGTCGGTCCGCAGCCGTGAGTTGATCCAGCGTGCCGCCCAGTGGGAGGGCTACCACGGCATCCTCGCCTTCACTCTGCCCGAGGCCCTGTGGTTGGCAGAAGACCACGAGGACGTGGTCATCGGCTATCCGACCGCGGACCGCACCGCGCTGCAGCGGCTCGCGAAGGACGAGCGTGCAGCCGCCCGCATCACCCTCATGATCGACTCCGTCGGCCAACTGGACTTCATCGACAACGTGGTGGGCACTTCCCGGCCCGACCTGCGCGTGTGTATCGACCTGGACGCCGCGCTGGAACTGGCCGGCGGCCGCATCCACCTGGGCCCGCACCGCTCCCCCGTGCACTCCCCACGACAGGCCGCGGCGCTCGCCCGGGAGACCGAGGGCCGCCCAGGCTTCCGCCTGGCCGGAGTGATGTCCTATGAGGGCCAGATCGCCGGCCTCGGCGACAACCAGCCCGGCTCCCCGCTCAAGCGGGCAGCGCTCCGCGCCATGCAGCGCTTCTCCGCCCGCGAACTGGCCGACCGGCGCGCCGCCGCCATCGCCGCCGTCGAGGCCGTCGCACCGCTGGAGTTCGTCAACGGCGGCGGCACCGGCTCCATCGAGCAGACCGCGTCCGAGCACGTCATCACCGAGATCGGCGCCGGATCAGGCCTGTACGGACCGGGCCTTTTCGACTTCTACCGGCGTTTCCGTCCGCGGCCTGCCGCCTACTTCGTCATGTCGGTCGTACGCCGCCCGACAGACAAGATCGCCACCGTGCTCGGAGGCGGCTGGGTCGCCTCCGGACCGACCGGTCGTGACCGTCAGCCCACCCTGGCCTGGCCCCAGGGCCTGCGGATGAACCCCCTGGAAGGCGCGGGAGAGGTGCAGACGCCGGTGCTCGGCACGGCAGCGCACGGACTGCGCCTCGGGGACCACGTGTGGTTCCGGCACGCCAAAGCCGGCGAACTGTGCGAGCGGGTGAACACCCTCCACCTGGTGTCCGGAAGCGAACACGTCGGCCAGGTCCTCACCTACCGGGGCGAAGGACACGCCTTGCTCTGACCACTCCCCCATCCGCGGCCCAGTCTCCCGGAGGCCCGATGCTCCCCGACTTCGACTCCCCCGCTCCACCCCTTGCGGGCTCCGTCGGCCAGGCCATCGCCCATGGACCAGCCGAACCCGTCACACGTCGCTGGACCACCCTGTACGGCCTGGTCTGGTTCGGCTTCTGGATGGCGAATCTCGTCCCTCTCCAGCTTCTGCTCCCTCAGCAACTGGAGATGATCGACCCGTCCTCAAAGGTCTACGACTTCGCCGTGGTCAACGGTGTCTCCGGGCTGGTCGCGCTCATCGCCCTGCCCCTGTGCGGCGCCCTGTGCGACCGTTCCCGCAGCTCCTTCGGCCGACGCAGACTCTGGCTCGCAGCAGGCGCGATGGCCTTCGCCGTCGGGCTGATCGTCACCGGCGCGCAGACGACGGTGACCGGTGTGGTGGTGGCATGGGCTGCCAGCATGATCGGGCTCAGTGCAGCCACCGCCGGGCTCACCGCCGTCATCGCCGACCGTGTTCCCGAAAACCAGCGAGGCATGATCTCCAGCGCCATCTACGGTCCCCAGGCCCTCGGCGTGGTCGTCGGCATCGCCCTCGTATCGGCCCTCGGGCTGTCTCCCACGTCCGGATTCGCAGTCATCGCGGCCCTGTTGATCGTCTGCATAGTGCCGTTCCTGACTGGTCATCGCGACGTTGCTTTCAATGTCGAGGCGCGGCTCAGCATCCGAGAACTGATCGCGTCCATAGGCAGCTCGCTCAGGAACCGGGAATTCGCCTGGGCATTCGGCGGACGGCTCCTGGTGAACCTGGCGAACTCGCTGGGCACGTGTTACACGCTCTACTTCCTCACCGACGGCCTCAAGGTCTCTAATCCGGCCGGCAGCCTGCTGGCCTGCACCGTGCTTTATCTTCTCGCCGGCCTTGTGGCCACCACGGCCGCCGGTGTGCTGTCCGACCGCCTCGGTCGACGACGGATCTTCGTCGCCCTGGCGGCGCTGCTCCAGGCGGCTTCCGGCTTCCTGCTGGCGAGCGCCCCAAGCCTCACCGTCATGATGGTGGCATCCGCTCTCATGGGTGGTGGTTTCGGTGCGTACATGGCCGTCGACCAGGCCTTGATCACTCAAGTTCTCCCCGATGCCGAGAGCCGGGCAAAGGACCTCGGCATCATGAACATCGGCTCGGTCGTTCCCCCTGCAATCGCTCCGTTGATCGCCGGCGTGGTCATCAGTTCAGAGCGCGGCTACCCGCTCCTGTTCGCCCTCGTAGGCGCGGCCGCAGCCGTCGGAGCGCTCCTTGTGTACCGCATCCGTTCCGTCCGCTAGATGCGCGGAAGGCCCCCACGCCGATCTCACCGGGGAAGCAAGAGGACGTGGCACCTGCGCGGACGCCTGGACCGAACCGGCGTTTCGGCAACGAGTACTGCAATGAGTTCTGGGTGACTGACCCAGCCTTCCCCGATAGCTCAATCGAGAGGTGGTAACAGACATATGCACTCCGGACAGCCGACGCCGGTGACAGATCTTCCCGCGCTTGATGACCTCATGGCTTTCGACGAGTTTTCGCGCGACTTCGTCGAGACCGCCCGAGAGCTGATACGCCGAGAGGGAACAGGACTTCTCAAGGGCCCGGAGAACAGCCTCGTCGTCCTGCGCAACAAGGACGTCAGGGCACTGGCGGCGAACCCGGCTGTGGGCAACATGCCGGCAGACGTTCTGTTCTGGATGGCGACCGAGATGGATCTCGGCTCCGGGCCCGGTGTGAAGCCGGACCCAGAGCAGACCGCAGGCTTCGGGCGGTTCCTGCGGAATCAGGTGTTCACGTCCAATCCCCCGTTGCATCAGCCGAGCCGCAACATCCTCGTCCGGCAGCTGATGCCCAAGAAGATCATGCGTTTCGCCCCGGCCGCGCAGCGTCTCGCAGAGGAACTCGTCAAAGAGTGCGCAGGACGGGAGCAGATCGACTTCTCCCATGAGTTCGCCGGACGGTTCGTCACCCGCTTCTGGGCCGAGCAACTCGGCCTGAGCAGGGACCAGGCGGCACACGTCCAAGAGCTCATTGAGGAGATGAACCTGACCTTCCTGCTCTCCCGCTCCCCCGAGCAGTCCCAGCGGATGTTCTCCGCTGTGGCGACCTACATGGACGTGGTCGGGGAAGCGGTCCGGCAAGCCTGGGCCAGGCAGGACAACGAGTTGCTCCTCGGCATGGCGGCCGACCTCGCCGCGATCGATCTCGAGGGCGAGCCGGAGGACATCGGTACGCTGGTGGCCGCGAACTTCTTCGACGGCTTCCACACGGTTGGCGTGGCGATCGTGAACGTCGTCTACCGCTTGGTGAGCGATGAAGCGGCGCACGCACAGGTCCGGGCCGACCGGGCACTGGTCGCCAACGCGTTCTCCGAGGGCACCCGACTGGAGTCGCCGCTGATGGTCAGTCAGCGGCTGGCCTTGCAGGACGTCGAGCACCAGGGTGTACTCATCCCCGCCGGTACTCCCATCGTCATGGTCTGGGCCGCGGCAAACCGTGACCCCGAGGTGTTCACCGACCCCGACAGTTACCAACTGACCCGGCCGATCCTGCACGGCACGACCTTCGGTGGCGGCGGCCACCTGTGTCCGGGCAGGAACGTGGCCCGGATGCTCACCGAGACCGTCGTGACCGCGCTGACCGCACCCGATATCGACATCGCACTGGCCAGGGACGAGCCCGCGTGGGTGCCTCACTCGCTGATGCGGCACATGACGGCACTCCCCCTCACCCTCCGCCGGGTGAGCAAGTGAGCACCGTCGTCATCGTCGGCGCGGGTCAGGCGGGCTCGGAACTGGCCGTGGCACTCCGGCAGACCGGCTTCGGCGACCGCATCGTCCTGGTCGGGGCCGAACGCCACCTGCCCTACCAGCGCCCGCCACTGTCCAAAGCGTTCTTGCGCGGCACGGTCGAACAGGACGCACTGCGGACTCGCACCTTGGACGCCTACACCAACGCCGGTATCGAGGTCGAACTCGACACTTCAGCGGTCGGGATTGACCGCCAGACACGATCCGTCACCTTGGCCGACGGACGCAAGCTGCGCTACGACAAGCTGGCCCTCACCACCGGTGGCAGTCCGCGTCCTCTCCGATTCGGCTCCGACCACATCGCGGTCAGGACTCTGCATCACCTCGACGACGCGCTTTCGCTGCGGCAGGAACTCCACTCCGGTGGCACGATCCTGATCGTCGGCGGCGGATTCATCGGCCTTGAGACGGCGGCCGCCGCGACTGACATGGGGATCGCGGTGACGCTGGTAGAGGCCCAATCGCGAGTCCTGGCGCGAGCCTGCTCACCGGCCGTCTCCGCCTTCGTCGAACGCGAACACCGCAATCACGGCGTCGATCTGCGCACAGGCACGTCCGTCCGCAGCGTCGCCCGGCGCGACGGAGCCCTCCTTGCGGAACTCAGCGACAACACCGTGGTCAGAGCCGACCTGATCCTGACCGGCGTGGGGATCGCTCCGAACGACACCCTCGCCGCCACCGCGGGACTCGCAGTCGACGACGGTGTCCTGGTCGACGCCGCGGCCACGACCGAGGACCCCGACATCGTCGCCGCGGGCGACTGCACACGACAGTGGCACGGTTTCCTCGGCCGCAGCGTGCGCCTCGAGTCCGTTCAGAACGCCACTGACCAGGCCAGAATCGCGGCCCGGACCCTGTGCGGGAAGCCGACCGAACGCTTTACGGCGCCCTGGTTCTGGTCCGATCAGTACGACCACAAACTCCAGATGGCCGGCCTTCCGCAGGCGGGCGACACGGCTGTCGTCCGCGGCGACCCGTCATCGCACTCCTTCACAGTGGTGTATCTGCGTGACGGCGTGATCACCGGCCTGCACGCTGTCAACCGGCCGCGGGATTTCGCGGCCGGCCGGCAGCTCGTCACGGCGCGGGCCGCCATGGCCCGAGGTGAAGCCGTCTCGGAAGATGTCCCGCTGTCCGAATTGATGAAGCAACACCAGTACACCGTAGAAGGGCGTGCCTGACGTGCCAGTGATCAGGTTCATCGAGGCCGACGGAACAACACACCCCGTGGAGGCCGCCGTCGGCCAGAGCCTCAAACAAGCAGCACTTGACCATCTCGTGCCCGGCATCATCGGCGACTGCGGCGGCTGTGCTTCCTGCGGAACCTGCCACGCCTACATCGACGAGAAGTTCCTGCCGGTCCTCCCTCCGGCTGATGAAAACGAGGAGATGATCCTCGAGGGGGTACCGGCGCCACGCACCTCCAACAGCCGCCTCTCCTGCCAAGTCCCTGTGACAGCCGAAATGGCCGGGATGGAAGTACACATTCCTGAGACCCAGTTCTAGTTACGGATCATGTCGCGAGTGCCAGGGTGGCTCGGCCAGCTCGGTGCCTGGCTCACCGAGCTGAGTGAGCGGCGCGCCGGCGTGGGCCGGGAGAGTCGAGAGTCACGGAGCGAGCGCAAGGACAATACGGCCGCCGAAGAGTCCGGCGCATCCGAGGCACCCCAGGCGGTTCAGGGCGCTCAGGAACTGCAGGGCATCTCAGGGGTGCGGGGAGCCGCCTCGCCGCCTGCGCCCGACTCTGAGTCGCCGTTGGCTTTCGTGTCGCGCCCTGAGCCCGCGCTGGCCGTCCTCTTCCGGTGCCTACGGAAGAACACCCTGCTGACCGCGACACCCCGCGCCCCGACATGACCGACTGCCGCATGTCTTCGAGTTCCGCGGTCCGGTCAAGTGACACTCGTCGGCAAGCGCGAGCGCATATCGCATCGGCCGCAGATACATTCATCGATTTCATTTCTCAATGTCATGACCAACAACTGTTGGACCTCTGAATCATCGGTTCCTAGGCTCGGCCAGGCAGGCCTTCCGTACGAGAAGACCTCGACCACCTGTCTTCCACACCGGGAGGAGACGTCCGATGAAGCAACGCACGCTCGGCCGACAGACGGTTTCGGCGATCGGGCTCGGCGGCATGCCGATGTCCATCGAGGGCCGCCCCGACGCCCGCAGATCGATCGCGACGATCCACGCCGCACTGGACGCCGGTGTCACGCTCATCGACACAGCGGACGCGTATCACCGCGACGCCGGCGAGGTCGGACACAACGAGGAGCTCATCGCACGGGCTCTGCGCGCCTATGGCCGGGGAGCGGACGACGTGCTCGTCGCGACGAAGGGCGGTCACCTGCGGCCCGGCGACGGCAGCTGGACCGTGAACGGCGATCCGGCCCACCTCAAGCACGCCGCCAAGGAGTCGGCAAAACGCCTGGGCGTCGAGGCGATCGGCCTCTACCAGTTCCACCGCCCCGACCCGCGCGTCCCGTACGCCGATTCGATCGGTGCAATCCGTGACCTGCTCGACGAGGGCGTGATCCTCATGGCGGGCATCTCGAACGCGACCGTGGAGCAGATCGACGAGGCGAACGAGGTCCTGGGCGGTCGCCTCGACTCGGTCCAGAACCAGTTCTCGCCCAGGTTCCGCTCCAGTCTGAGCGAGCTGGAACACTGCGCCGAACTAGGGATCGCGTTCCTGCCCTGGAGCCCACTGGGCGGCATAGCGAACGCGCCCGAACTCTCGGCGCACCACGCCGCTTTCCGCGAGGTCGCGGACGAGGTAGGCGCCAGCGTCTACCGCGTGACCCTGGCCTGGGAGCTTGCCCTCGCGCCCGTGGTGGTCCCGATTCCCGGGTCCTCTCGCCCCGAAAGCATCCGTGACTCAGCGGCAGCCACCGACGTCAAGCTCACCCCCGAGCAGATTTCCCGCCTGTCGGCGGCCTGAGGCGCCCGATACCGGCACCGAATACCCGATTACGAACAAGGAACCGATCGTGAAGACGTTCAAACTGCCCGGCACCGACATGGTCGTCCCGAACATCGTGCTCGGCCTGATGCGCATCCAGGACAAGAGCGACACTGAGGTGCGCGAACTCCTCGCCACCGCCCAGGACGCGGGAATCACGCTCCTCGATCACGCCGACGTGTACGGCAGCGAGCTGCACGGCTGCGAGCGCCGTTTCGCCGAGGCGATGCGGCTGAGCTCCTCGCAGCGTGAAAAGTTGATCATCCAGTCAAAGGCCGGCATCGTCCGCGAAGGCCCTTACTTCGACTTCTCCTACGAACACATCATGGAGTCAGTGGACGGTTCACTCAAAGCTCTCGGCACCGACTACCTCGACATCCTGCTGCTGCACCGTCCCGACGCCCTGGTCGAACCCGAAGAGGTCGCGCGGGCCTTCGACGAACTCGCCACCGCGGGCAAGGTACGGGCCTTCGGCGTCTCGAACCACACCCCCCGGCAGATCGATCTGCTGAGCCGCCACGTCGGTCAGCCGCTGGTGGTGAACCAGCTCCAGCTGTCGATCACGCACGCCCCGCTCGTCGCGCAAGGCGTCGCGGCCAACATGCAGGGCCTGGACCAGTCGGTCAGCCGTGACGACGGGCTCCTGGACTACTGCCGACTGCACGACATCACCGTGCAGGCCTGGTCACCGTTCCAGGCCGGGTTCTTCGACGGACCGTTCCTCGGCTCGGAGCGCCACACCGAGCTCAACGCCGTCATCGATCGCCTGGCGGCGAAGTACGGTGTGCCGCCCCTTGCCATCGCGACGGCCTGGATCACCCGCCACCCCGCCCGGATGCAGGTGGTCATCGGCACGACCACACCGCAGCGCGTCGCGGACGCCGCCCTCGGTTCGGACCTACCACTGACCCGTGCAGAATGGTACGAACTGTTCCGCGCCGCCAACTACATCGTGCCCTGACCGTCGGCCCGACTTGGCGTGGATCATGGAGTTTCTCTACGTTCCAAAGATCCGCAAGGGTGCCGTGCCCGTCGCTCCATCTTTGCTCATGCGTGTGGTGTTGCCGGATGCACCCTCGGTGGCGCCGGGCATCCCCGAGGGGCTGCTGGAGGTTCTGGCCCAGGTGCCCGACCCGCGCGATCCGCCCGGGGTGCGTTACCGATTGGCCACTCTGCTCGTGATCGGTTTCTGCGCGATGACCACGGCGGGCCACAATTCCCTTGTCTCCATTAATGGATGGGCGCGTCGCTGTGACCAGCGGACCCTGGCCTCCCTGGGCTGCCCCTACCACCCGCTGACCGGCCGGGTCCGCTGTCCGGACGAGAAGACCCTGCGCGCGACGCTTACGGCAAGGTCGACCCCGGCGAGCTGACCCGCTTCCAGCGCCTGGCCGTGCTGGCCAAGATGGCCCAGGCCGTGCCGCCCGGCGATCTGACGCCGCAGGGGCTGCCCGAACGCGAACAACGACGGGCCCACCGCGCCACACGCCGACGCCGACCTCGCCGACGCCGTGGTCACCCTGGACGCGCTGCACGCCCAGCGTGAGCACGCCCGCTACCTGGTCGAGGAACGCGGGGCGCACCACCTGCTCAGCGTGAAAGGCAACCAGAAGAACCTCGCCCGCCAGCTCAAGTCCCTTCCCTGGAAACGGATTCCGGTCCTGCATCGCACCGCCGAGCGCGGCCACGGCCGCGAGGAGATCCGCGAACTGCAGGTCGTCAGCATCAACAGACCACTCTTCCCCCACGCGGGGCAGGTTGTGCGCATGCGGCGCCGAACTCCGGGGCCGTGGCCCACGACGCGCCTCGACTGCTTACTTGCCGCCGATCGGCGGATCACCGTTGTTTTTGCCGTCTCGGTTCCGGCACCGCAGTGCGCGGGGGCCAACGAGCCGTCTCGTGATCGGAAATCGGCCAAACAGAGTTCACCACGTGGCCGCCGCGGGAGGCGAAGGTGCGCACGACCTCCGACACACTAGGTAAGGAACACCGGTGGACACACCGACCGGAACGTCCAGCACATCTGACAGATCCAGCACGCCGAAGGAATCGAGCACGACCGGCGGCCTCAGCCGCCGGCACGCCCTTGGGCTCTTGGGTACGGCGGGCACCGGAGCCGCCGCGACCACGCTCCTGGGCTCCGGCCCCGCGGCGGCGGAGCCGTACGGCGCCCCCGCGATCCACACCGCGCCCGGCTCGACCGGGGCGTCTCCCGTGCAGGGCCTGCACCTGACCTTCGGCGCAGACCCGAGCAGCCAGATGGTCGTCTCCTGGCTCACCGACGGCCCGGTGAACCGGCCGGTCGTGCGCTACGGCACGATGGATGGCGGCATAGGCAAGAGCGTCGCGGCGACGACCCGCACCTATCTCGACGGAAAGTCCGCACGCACCGTCTACGTCCACCACGCCGCCGTGAACCGGCTCTCCCCTGGCACCGACTACGTGTACGTCGTCTCCCACGACGGTGCCACGCCCGACAGCGGCACCTTCCGCACCGCACCGCGCGGGCGGGCCCCCCTCACCTTCACCAGCTTCGGCGACCAGGCGGCGCCGCAGGTGTCGTGGGCGTCCGACGGAACGCCCACGATAGACAACAACTCCACGCCCGCCAGCAAGGACATCGTGACCGGCATCGAGCAGGTCGCGCCGCTGTTCCACTTGCTCAACGGCGACCTGTGCTACGCCAACAGGGATGTCGACCGCGTCCGCACCTGGAACAACTTCTTCACCAACAACACCCGGTCGGCCCGTTTCCGCCCCTGGATGCCCGCGGCCGGCAACCACGAGATCGAGTCCGGCAACGGTCCGATCGGTATGGACGGGTTCCAGGCCTACTTCACCCTGCCGTCGACCGAGACCGACGCCGAGCTCGCCGGCCTCTGGTACGCGTTCACCGCCGGCTCGGTCCGGGTCATCGTGCTGCAGAACGATGACTACGTCCTCCAGCGGGCGAGTGACTACTACATCAACGGCTACTCCGGCGGTCGGCAACTAGCCTTCCTCGAAAAGGAATTGAAAGCCGCCCGGTCCTCGAAGGAGATCGACTGGGTGGTCGTCGCGATGCACCAGGTCATGATCAGCTCCTCGGACGCCAGTGGTTCCGACATGGGACTGCGGCAGAATTACGGGCCGCTGTTCGACAGGTACGGCGTCGACCTGGTGGTGTGCGGCCACGAGCACAACTACGAGCGATCGCTCGCCGTGCGCGGCGTCGTCGCCGGAAGCGAGACCCTCACCCCCAATCCGGTCTCGCAGGCGACGGACGACATCGACACCTCCATGGGCACCGTGCACATGGTGCTCGGCGGTGGCGGCGTGTCCGGCACGAACTACCAGAGCTTCTTCAAGGATGGCACCGCCAAGGTCATCGCCCCGGCCCCCGGCGGCGGCAGCGTCAATGTCAAGGAGCAGGCGGTCTGGATGGGCACGCGTGACGACCAGCACCCGTACGGCTTCGCGGCGTTCACTGTCGACCCAGGCCGGCACCCCGGCGACACGACGCGCATGTACGTGACCTACTACAACGTGAACAAGCCCAACGGCGATCTGTCGGTGTTCGAGCGGTTCACCCTGCACCGCAAGCGCTCCGACGGGGCACGCTGACCGTACGCGTTCGGCGGCAGGAGCGCAGGGAGGCGCGCTCCTGCCTACGGGGGGCAAGAGTTGTCGGCCCGTTGACGCCGGCCGAACCGGGCCAGGCTACTTTCGAACCGCCTCCGTCTCGTCTGCCCGAAGAACGTGTGCACGATGCTGCGCACAGCGGAGCCGCCGGCTACGACAGCGGCCGACGGCCGCGGCACTGGCCGCGCCGCGGCGGCCGAAGCCGCGGGCCACGGCGAGCAGGTGAGCGCCGGTCCACCCCGGCCACCCGGCAAACCCCGCGCTCAGGGCACTCCACCTCGCCGGCTCTGAACGGCAACCGCGCGCGTCGTTCAGGACGGTGTCGAACATGCAGGCGTACGGACCCTTGACCCGCCCCGGACAGTCGGGAGTACGATCCGGCGGACAGGAAGACAACGTTGTCAAAGTAGAGGCGTCCCGTATGTCAAGGTTCCGAACCCGCTGGCGACTCGCCGTGGGAGTGATCGCGTCATCGGTGGTGGCCGCCGGAGCGCTGGGGGCGCCGGCCGCCAGTGCCGCACCGCCGGCGGTCTCCGACCCGACCGTGTATGTCGATCCGCAGGTAGGCAATACGACCGACGGGATGACGTTCCCGGGGGCGTCCATGCCGTTCGGGATGGAGCAGAACAGCCCGGACACGAACGTCGGCAACGCGGCGTACAACTACGACGCCACCACGATCACCAGCTTCAGCCAGGTCCACCTGTCCGGCGTCGGTTGCCCCGCCGGCAGCTGGATACGGGTGATGCCGACCACCGGCGCCGTCACGGACACCTCGCTGGCCGCGAACATGTCGCCGTACAGTCACTCCACCGAGCAGTCCACGCCCGGGTATTACGCGGTCACCCTGGACAAGCACAACATCCAGGCGGAGCTGACGGCGTCGACCCGCGTCGGCATGGACCGGTTCACCTACCCGCAGAACACCAGCGACCCCAAGCTGGTCGTCGACGTCACCGACGTGTGGGGCCAGACCTTCGCCAGCGATGTGCAGGTGGTCGGCGACAAGATCCAGGGCTCGGTGACCAGCGGATCCTTCTGCGGTAGCGGCCGCCCGAGCCGGTACACGGTGTACTTCAGCATGACGCTGAACCGGCCGATCACCGATGTCGCCACTTGGAACCGCGGAGAGAAGACGCCGACCGACGGCCGTAGGTCGGCAACCGGCGGCGCCGTCGTCTCGGTGGCGCCGAACGCGAAGACCCCGCTGGTCACCACCACCGGCATCTCGTACACCTCGATCGCCGGTGCCGAGAAGAACCGGATGGCCGAGGCCACCGGCGGCAACGGCAAACCGGTCACCTTCGACAAGATGCGCGCCGACACGCACAACGCGTGGAAGAAGCAACTGCTGAGCGCCAGGGTGTCCAGCAACTCCAAGGCGGACCTCAACACGTTCTACACCGCGCTCTACCACAGCCTGCTGCACCCGTCGGTGGCTGAGGACGTGGACGGTACGTACCAGGGCTTCGACCACAAGCTGCACCAGGTACCGAAGGGTCACCACTACTACCAGATGTTCTCGATGTGGGACACCTACCGCTCGCAGAATCAACTGGTCGCCCTGCTGGCACCGGACCGGGCGACCGACATGGCGCAGACCATCCTGGATATCTACCAGCAGGCCGGCTGGGTGCCACGCTGGTCGCTCGGGCAGGCTGAGACCAACGCCACCAGCGGTGATCCGGTCACGCCGTTCATCGTGTCCCTCTACTCGCGCGGCTTGTTGAGCAAGAACCTTGCGAACAACCTCTTCGACGCACTGTGGAAGAACGTCAACGAGACGCCGCCGCCCGCCACCAACATCAACGGCCGTGCTTACAACCCGGATTACCTGACCAAGGGCTACATCCCCTCCTCGGACATCCCGAACGAGGCGGCCTCGATCGGACTCGAGTACTCGCTGGCGGACTGCGCGCTCGGCACGATGGCGCTCGGGCTCGGCAAGGACGCCGAGGCCAGGCAACTGCGGCCGCGTTGCGACGCTTTCGAGAACATCTGGGACACCTCCGCCACCTCCATGGGCTACACAGGCTTCCCGCAAGTACGTGACAGCAACGGCGCCTTCGTGCCGGCCGACTCGGTGGCCGACGGCACCGGTTTCAAGGAGGGCACCGCCTGGCAGTACCAGTGGCTGGCCCAGCAGGACCCGAAGGCGCTGTTCAGCCTGATGGGCGGCCCGGCGCCGGCGGAAGCACGGCTCGACACCTTCTTCTCCATGCCGTCCGTGCTGGCCGATCCCACCACGGCCGCCTCGCAGCACTGGGTGACCGGTTCGGTGGATTACGCGGGGCACTACGAGTTCAATCCGAACAACGAGCCGGACTTCCATGCCCCTTGGATGTATGCCTGGACCGGCAGCCCGTGGAAGACCTCCGCGGTGACACGAGCCCAGCGCGCCCTCTTCACCGACGGCCCCGAGGGCATCCCCGGCAACGACGACCTCGGCGCAACCTCCGCGCTCGGTGTCTTCGAAATGCTCGGCCTGTTCGAGGCCCAGCCCGGCTCGGGCAACTTCGTCCTCTCGGCGCCGATGTTCCCGAAGGCGGTCATCACCCAGTCCAACGGCAACAAGCTCACCATCAACGCACCGGGCGCCTCCTCGACCACCCTCCAGTACGTCAACACCCTCACGGTGGGCGGCTCCCCCAGTACCAAGAGCTGGATCTCCGACAAGAAACTGCTCAAGGCCGGCACGGTGAACTTCACCCTGACCACCGACCCGACCGCCACTTCCTGGGGCGTCGGCCCGGCCAACCAGCCCCCGGCGATGCTCGGCACCACGGCCAAGTAGCGCAACCGGGCCTCAACACCGCTGTCCCCCCGCGCCTTCACGGCACGGAGGGGACGGCGGCCTTTCTCCGAAGACGCTAATGCCTGTTCGCCGACCCGGTCCTGACCCAGCTGATCACTCCGGACCGCGGCCGCGGGATCCTGGCCACGCCCCGCTCTACTGGCGGCCCGGCTGCGTGTTCTGCATGAACCTGCGGCTGAGCCTGCTCTCCACCCGCCTGCGCTACACCCAGAGGTCCGCCCTGCCACGGCCTCGGCGTTGCGCCGGGCCGGGTGGCCGTCAGGCCCCTCATCAGCGGTCAAGCTGTGCCCCAGGCCCGGTGACAGCACCCCCAGGCCATGCGTACGGCAGGGGGTAAACAGTCATGCCGGGCCCGGGTGCCAGGAGCCCTGTTGCGGGCCCACAAAGAAAGTAGCGGGGCAAGGAAACCGAACACCCAGGGGTGATCTCGCTCTGGCGCGGCAGGGGGCCGGCCCCCTGCCGCCCGGCGCAGCGCAGCGTTCAGTACTCCTCGGTCTCGACGAAACCGGCGTCCGCGTCGTTGTTCGCACCGAAGGCGTCGGCAGCGGCCGTGGGGTCGAATCCGGGCGGGCTGTCCTTGAGGGCCAGGCCCATGCCGGCCAGCTTCCCCTTGACCTCGTCGATGGACTTCGCACCGAAGTTACGGATGTCCAGCAGGTCGGCCTCGGAGCGCGCCACGAGCTCACCCACGGAGTGGACGCCCTCGCGCTTGAGGCAGTTGTACGAACGGACGGTCAGCTCGAGCTCCTCGATCGGCAGTACCAGATCGGCGGCGAGCGCGGCGTCCGTGGGGGACGGCCCCATGTCGATGCCCTCGGCGTCGATGTTCAGCTCGCGGGCGAGACCGAACAGCTCGACCAGGGTCTTACCGGCCGACGCCATGGCGTCACGCGG